>JARGFK010000030.1 GCA_029211065.1 Desulfobacterales bacterium | reverse complement strand
GACATCACCCAACTCCTGCAACGTGCAGCAGACTTCAGCAACATTGAGCTCAATCGGATGGTCCACGGGACGCTCAAAGTCGTAGGATCGCTCTATCCGCGGCAGGTCCAAAAGACCAAGGTTGTTGAGTTTGGTCAACACTTTCCGGCAACTCATCTCTTGCAGTCGACCATTGGGGGAACGCCAATCCAACCATTGGCAAACCCGTCGCGACAGCTTGAGCCGGGAAATGGATGGTTCAGTTTGCACAGTTTCTTGAATTCGATCCAGGACGGATTGCGAAAAATGTTGACCAGAAACATACATACACCATATATAACACCTCAGACCCCCTGTGTCAAGTGTGTCCAATGATCAGCTTTGCAAAGGGGGATGCCAGTGCGTGCATGTAGGGACGAGGGTCCTTCACCAGGGGAGGAGGGTTTAGATTAAAACTAAATTTTACTCAGGATATAATCGGCTCGCTCATCTACCGGCATTAAGGGCACTCTTATCGGGTGGTATCCCAGTTTGCGGTAGGCGGCTTCCAGCAGGCGGTCGAGATCGGCTGCGATACGGTCGTCCTCGGAACGGACCGCGTCGGTTTTAAACTGGATCCTTTCAAATAAAAATATCTGTTTGTAACAAATGGCGCGGCTGTGCTCGAAGGGTTCGGCCGGATCGAGTCCTGCCAGTTGAAAATAGGCGACGCTGTCCGGCACGGCCCTGTCCAGAAAAACGACGGCGTCCGGGTCCAGGCCGGACTCAATCCGGGCCTTGGTCTTTAAGATGTGCCCCTCAAATGCCGGCAGGTCGGCTTTGATCTGCCGCAGGTCCTTGCCTTTATTGATTTCCGCGTCGATATAAGCCCGGGCGACTTCTTGAACCACCGCGTACCCGCGCCGCTCCAGTTCAAGGATGACGGCTGTTTTACCCGAACAGGGCGCCCCGGTTATGACATGCCAATTAGTTTTTTTCATCTCAATAATGGATATATGTTAAAATATTTACGAAACAGAATATTATGGGTTTAACTATACTGTTTTTTATACTATAAGGGCTCAAAGGTCAGGCCCCAAAGCGTCATTTTTTTCACTTGACCCCTTGAACCCCTGAATCCTTGAACCCTTTCTTATATTGATAACCAATCCCATACGGGTTAACAAGAAATAATATTCAAATCATGGTTATATGCGCTACGAAGGCCCCATATACCGACCCCCCAGCGAAGCCGATTCCCTGCTGATCCAGGCTACGGTTGGCTGCCCGCACAACCGCTGCACCTTCTGCATGATCTATAAAAAAGGCCCGCCTTTTAAAATCCGCCCGGCCGCCGAAATCAAGGAAGATATTCTGGCAGCGCATAAAGCGCACGGGGAAAGCGTTCGCACCCTGTTTTTCCCGGCCGGGAATACCATCGCCATGAAAACGGAAACGCTGGCGGAGATATGCCGCTTTGCCCGTATGACCTTTCCCGGGCTTAAACGCATCACCGTCTACGGTTCTTCCCAGTATATTCAGCGCAAAGGACTTTCGGACCTGAAGGCTTTAAAAGATGCCGGTCTGTCGCGCATCCATGTCGGTCTGGAATCCGGCGACGACGTCACCCTAAAGCGCATTAAAAAAGGTACCGACAGCATCCAGCAGATTGAGGCCGGCCGCTGGGTAAAGGCAGCAGGCCTGGAGCTGAGTTTCTATGTCATCCTGGGAATCGCCGGCAGAGAGCGCTCGGCCATCCACGCCGATCAAACGGCAGCGGTCTTGAATGCCGTCGAACCCGACTTTATCCGGCTGCGCACCTTTGTGCCCAAGATCGACACCCCGCTGCTGGCGCAGGTTCAGGACGGCTCATTTCAGATGCTCGGCCCCCATGAAGTCCTGGCGGAAACCGCCCGGCTCATCAGCGCCATTACGGCAAGATCCTGCCTCACCAGCGATCATTACACCAATTATATCAACCTGGAGGGAAAACTGCCGGATGACAAACCGGAACTGCTCGCCCGGATTCAGGCCGCCCTGCAACGGGATGAAAGCAGTTTCAGGCCGTTTTTTGTGGGGATACAGTGAGATAAGCTTGAAAGCTGGGGGGTTGGAGAGGAATAACAGTAACGAGTGATGAGTGACAAGTGACAAGTGACAAGTAAGACATAAGAATGAACAGGGCTGGAAGCAATAAAAGATCAAACACTTGATTCCTTGACCCCTCGAATCCTGGACACCTTTCTCCCAACTATTCGGGAGAAGAACCGGAAATAAGTATATTGACTTTAACCCGGCTAAAATCGTAAAAAAGCGTAACTAGTTACAAGAGCTGTTTCAGTATTATCTGATTTTTTTTACAAGCAAAATTTAAATTAAACCGAGACCTTTGGAAAATGCTCAATTTTGTTCAAGTTCAAGGAAGGCGAATATTTTAGCCACAGGAATACATGAAGTATTTCGAGGATTAAAATTTGAGCCTGACGCCGAAATTGAGCAAAAGGGGGCGTTTTGCAAAGGCCTCGCCCGGGAGAATACGCTATGCTGACATTCGAATCGCTGATCGCTCATAAGGACAAAGTGGCGGTGGTCGGGCTGGGCTACGTTGGACTCCCCCTGGCCGTCCATCTGTCACATCATTTCAGTGTCACCGGTTTTGATCTGAAGGCGGACCGGATTGCGGAACTCAAATCCGGCCGGGACCGCACCCTTGAAGTTGCCGAAGACGAGCTGAAATCAGTTCAAATCAATTTCAGCAGCGATCCCAAGGTGCTTTCATCCTGCCGGCTGATTGTCATCGCAGTCCCGACCCCCATCGATGAATACCGCATACCGGACCTGAGCCCGCTGCGCCTGGCATCGGAAATCACCGGCCGACACATGGCCGAAGGGACCTGCATTGTTTACGAGTCCACCGTCTATCCCGGCGTTACCGAAGAGGTCTGCCTCCCGATCCTGACAGCTGAATCCGGCATGACTTTCGGAACCGATTTTACGGTGGGATATTCACCCGAACGCATCAACCCGGGCGACAAGGCCCACAGCCTCGATAAAATTAAAAAGATCGTCTCAGGCTCCGACCCTGATACCCTCCAGCTGCTGGAGCAGGTATACGGCCGGGTAGTTACCGCCGGGATTCATCCGGTATCGTCGATCCGGGTGGCGGAGGCCGCCAAGGTCATTGAAAACACCCAACGGGACCTGAATATCGCCCTGATGAACGAGCTGGCCATGATTTTCGACAAAATGGGTATCGACACCACCGAAGTGTTGGAAGCGGCCGCAACCAAGTGGAACTTTCTGCCTTTTAAGCCCGGCCTGGTGGGGGGCCATTGCATCGGCGTAGACCCCTACTACCTGACATTTAAAGCTGAATCCCTGGGGTACCACCCGGAGATGATTCTGGCGGGCAGGCGGATCAACGACAGCATGGGCAAATATGTGGCCCAGCGGGCGGTCAAGCTCCTTTTCAAATCCAATAAGCGTGTGCACGGTGCCAAGATCGCCGTTCTGGGAATCACCTTTAAGGAAGACGTTCCCGACCTGCGCAACACCAAGGTGGTGGATCTCATCCGTGAGCTGGAAGAATACGGCATCGAGGTGAGGATCCACGATCCCCTGGCCGATGCTGCCGAAGCCAGGCACTACTACGGGCTGGAACTCAGTGAAATGGACCGCCTCAACGGAGTCGATGCCGTCGTAGTTGCGGTCATGCACACCGCATACAAAAAGATGGGTCTCTCCAGAATCGCCGGTCTGTGTGCCGGCGATATGCCGGTGCTGATCGACTTGAAAAGCATGTTCAGCCCGGCGGAAGCGCGGAAGGAGAATGTTATCTATTGGCGGCTGTAGTTTCACTTAAAAGGGTTCAATCCCGCCAAGGCGGGACAGGGGTCCAGGGTTCGAGTGAAATGGGAATAGACTATGATGCCGGGAGGCTATGAAGATCATGATTCCGCCACTTGAACCCTTGAACCCTTGTATCCTGGACTCCTTCGATTTTCTCTAAACAAATTGAGTGAAGAACACATCTTCAAACTACTCTCTGGAGAAACGGCCTAATGCAAAAGAGCATTGTTTCCATCGTCCGGTATGAAAAGCCGCGGGAGTCGGTCCGCCAGGCGGTAATACTTTCAGGTGGTCTTAAAAATATGCCCCCGGGCGCCTCGGTATTTGTCAAACCCAATATCGTCTTCTGGACCCGGGCAACCGCCTTTCCCAAGTGGGGAGTGATCACCACCTCGCGCGTCGTAGCGGACATGGTTGAAATCCTCAAGGAGTACGGCGCCGGGCAGATCACCATCGGTGAAGGAACGGTGGTCATGGACCCCAGGGATACCCGGACGGCGGCGCATGCCTTTAAAACCCTGGGATATGACGCCTTGAAAAAACGCTACGGGGTTCGCATCGTCAATGTCTTTGAACGGCCGTTCAGAAAAGTGGACCTGGGAGACGGTGTTGTTCTCAAATTCAATACCGATATTCTGGACAGCGACTTTGTCGTGACCCTCCCGGTCATGAAAACCCACGCCCAGACCGTGGTCAGCCTGGGCATCAAAAATCTGAAAGGCGCCATCGACATCCCCTCCCGCAAAAAATGCCACAATGAAGACCCGGGCCGGGATCTGCATTTTATGGTTTCCAAACTGGCCGACCGCATGCCCCCGCTGTTTACCCTGGCGGACGGCATCTACACCGCCGAACGCGGCCCCGGCTTTGACGGCCGCATGCACCGCAGCAATATCCTGATTGCATCCAATGACATATTCGCCGCCGACTGCGTGGGGGCCAAGGTGCTGGGATACGAGCCCGATCAGGTTCCCTACCTGGTCCATGCCGCCGGCGTCCGGCAGCGCCCCCTGGATCTTTCCGATATCGAAATAACCGGCGAACCCCTTGCCGAAGTCGCCAAACCCCATCAACACCATTTCCCCTACACCGATGACGGCCGCCTGCCGGTCCCCATGCATAAAATGGGTATCCAGGGCCTTTCCTACAAAAAATATGACCTCACCATGTGCACTTACTGTTCCATTGTAAACGGCGCCATCCTTGGGTCCATTGCCTTTGCCTGGAAGGGGGCCCCCTGGGACGATGTGGAAATTCTCACCGGGAAAGTCATGCAGCCGACCCCCGGCCGCAAAAAAACCGTCCTCATTGGCAAATGCATCTACGCAGCCAATAAAGACAACACCGACATCAACGAAATGATTGCCGTCAAGGGCTGCCCGCCCCAACCCAAAGCCATTGTCAAAGCCCTGCACCAGGCCGGCATCCCGGTGGACGCCGGCATCTTTGAGAAACTCGATCAGATGCCGGGGATGTATATGCGTCGCTATGAAAACAAACCGGAATTTGACGAGTCTTTTTTCAGGGTTGATTAACCAAAACGGCAGATGCTTTCAGGATAATTGACAAAATGACAGAACAAAAGATCTTTCACGTGCCCGGGAAAAGTTTTCTGCGGACAATACAAACCGCGAACGAAATTGGGTTCACTGTAATGGGTAGGCCGAAAATCCGCTTCAGTCATAGTGTCCTATTGGGCACGCAGTGTTGAGTAAAATCAGCTTAGAAGAAATAAGAAACAGTGTCTTAATTTTAATATTTTAGAGGTTCGATACAGGCAGGATCATTATTGCGAGCAGAATTCATCCGTTTGGAAACCGGATAGCTTTTCAGTTCTTTCACACGCCCCTCGCTCAGGATCGCATTTAACCGGGCGCTGTCCCGGTTTTGCGGGTCCAGCCATTGGGCGTGAGCTTCGGGCATCAGGATCACCGGCATGCGGTGGTGGACCGGCTGCACCGATTCGTCCGCGGCAGTGGTGATGATCGTACAGGAATGATAAGCAGCCTCTTCTTCCCCCTTCCAGGTGTCCCACAACCCGGCAAAGGCAAATGGGTCTCCCGAAGGCAGGGTAAAATACCAGGGCTGCTTCTGCGGGCCGTCAACCTTCCATTCGTAAAACCCGTCCGCTAAAATCAGGCAGCGGTGACGCTTAAAGGCGTTGCGAAAGCTGGGTTTGTCCGCCACCGTCTCGGCCCGGGCATTGATGAGCTTTGCGGCCATTGATTTGTCTTTGGCCCAGGAGGGAACCAGACCCCAATGGAGCTGACCCAGACGGTTGCCGTCATGTCGTATAACCGTTAGGACCGGCTGCAGCGGGGCGATGTTGTAGCTGGGGGCAACGACGCAGGTAATCTCTTCGATCTGAAAGGATTTTTTTAGTGAGTCCAACCCACTGTACTGGGCAAATCTACCACACATGGCGCCTCGTGCGGGTAAAAGTACTACCCTAAATGAGCGTAAACAAAACTGTAATTTATTTTTTCTCCTCCGGAATCAACGGCTGGATCACCTTCACCGGCAGTTCCAGCGTCCGTTTCAGTATCCCTAACAGGCCTTCCCCCACGGCCGCGGGCGACAGAATGGTAATTTCAGGATTCTGCAGATCTCCTTTGACGCTCACCGGAACCGAAATTAGCGAGCCGCCTAATATATCGCCCAAAAGCGGAATCCTGCTTACGATTGCATCAACGGTTTTAAACGGCGCCACCAGAACGGTCAAATTCACCCGTTGGTCAGTAAGATTTAAAACCCCTTTGGCGGCCATATTCATTGTCAGCCCGTCAATCGCGCCTTCCTCAATAACTATCGTATTATCCCGAATCTTCAGCCTGGCATTCATGGAATTAAAACCAAAGCCTTCTTTGCTGACCTCGGGGAGTTTTCCCCGGAAGATTTCAGTAACATTCAGCACCGCCAATATCTCCCTGATAGTCCGAAAGGTATTGCCGGAATAGATACGCCCTTTCCCTGTCCTGTATTCCAGATTGCCCGCAAGCGCCTTCGGCAGTTCACGGCCGGGACCGCGTCCGGTAATCTCGCCTCCCAGACTAAAACGGCCCTCAACTATTGCGTCCTTATCCAGCAGGCAGGTAGTACTGGTCTTTATTTCCTGCTCCCGGGCGGCGGGCTTCAATTCTACCTGGATTTCGCGCGGCAGAAAAGTGAGGGTTCCCGGCGTTGAAATGCCGCACAACACTGCCTCGCTGACGGTAATGGCGATTTTCTCGGGTTTCAATGAAACAGTCCCGCGCAAGGGGCGCCAGGTATATTTTCCGTAAGTGATATAAGCCGAATCGAGTTTTATCACCCCTTCCACCGGAAACTCCCAGAATTTATCCTGTGATGCCTCTTTTTGTTTATCGTCTTTGCCCAGCGCTTTTACCAAATCGTCCAGCACAATTCCACTGGCGGTCAGTGCCGAATCAAACAGTATCCCCCGGGGAGAATGGTCCACCTGTCCCGCCAGCTTTACCTGTTTATCCTGCCCAAGGAGCATGTCCGCGGTAATATTAAATTTTCCCTTGCTACCTGCGACGGATAGACTTTCTGCCTTTAACGGGATGCCCAGCCGCTCCGTAAGGATCAGATCTTTGGCAGACAATGTCCCTTCAAATAGGGTATCCATGGGCCGCCCGGTGGCGTAGGTCAGCCGAAGATCCCCCTTGATCCAGCCGTCCAGGGTCCGATTGTCCGCCAGCAATTTATCAACCGTTGTTTTCTGCAGGTTTCCTTTAAAACCGAAATCGATTTCTTTACCTTCGCGCAGGCGGACCGTGAAAGCAGCAGTTGAATCCTTATCCCGCACAATAAACTTTTTGATGTTTATCATGTCGGTTTCCATGACAATGTCGGTTGACACCTTCAAATCATTATGGATGGTCAGGTCGCCTGAGAACGATGCCTGTCCGTTGCGCTGCCAGGTCAGACGACCGTTTGAGAAATGCAGCGGCGGTCGAATGGTCAAGTGTGAAGGCATTTTGACCCTTTGCTGAAGCCAGTCATTTGATTTTGCGCCGACGGTTCCGCCAAACATCAGGTCTGCCGTGCGGATACCCTTACGATAATCCGTCAGCCGGGCAGACACCGTCAGGGCGGCATCCATCATGCCGGTTTCTGCCTCTGAAATTGTCAGTCTTTGCGGAGTCGCTTTGAACCCAGCGCGACGAACGGACAAAGGCGCCGGCAGCAAATCCGATTTCACCTGAACATTCCGGGCGCTTCCATCCGCCTGAAAATTCCAGAGAGACGGGTCGGAAAGCGGTCCGCTCAACTGAAGACGGGAAAACGTTACCATGCCGTTTATGGATTTGATGCTTTTCAGTGTATCCCTCAGGGAAGCAAAATATGATAGGGTGGTGTAGATCTCATCGAGCTGCAGATCGGCGCTACCGGATTGAATGTCGATCCACGGTTGCTGCTGCCAGTCCAGCCCGACTGTTCCAAGTAACAAGCGGGAACCTTTCAGCTTGACCTCTAAACGCCCAACGGTCACCGCGGTACCGCCGTATGAAAGATCGCCCCCCTGAAGTACCAGTGCAGTGGGCATCGGCGCAACGCGGGCTGCCAGTGTGAAATCCGAAACCTCCACCTTTGTGGAGATGTCAGCCAGCGTTTCACCCAAAATCAGTCGACCGCTCGCCCGGCCGCTGATAACGGCAATACGGTCGATTTCCATCAATACCCGCTTGTCTTTCACCACCTGTTTCAGAATCGGCGGGACCTGACTGAGATCGGCGTTTAATCCGATGTCCAGTTGAAACGGCGCCTTTTCTCCCCAAAGCCCCAGGCCCAGGCTGCCGTCAAGGACTGCGGTATTGTCATAACGGGCTTTGATCCCTTCGGCCGACAGCATGCTGTTTAGAATCTTAACTTCCGCGCTGACGTCTTCAATATTTAAACCGATCCCGGGAACCACAATATCCCCCCCCAGCAGACTGCCGGACAAGGTCATATTTTCCAACTTTCCAAGGTCTCCTAATGAATGGCCGCGGGAACTAAATCTGAGCGCGGAGACCCTGCCGCCCCTGACGATATCGAAGATCGTTTTAACTGCCGCTGTATCCCCGGCCAGCGCCAGAACCGTCCGGCGGGTTGACGGAACATCCACATCAATCGCCTTAAGCGCCATCTCCAGCTGCCCGCTCTCATGATCGCGCACAAACTTTACGGCCAACGTCAGTTGGGGTTGCTCAAAGATGCCTTCGGTTAAAAACATTGCCACTTGTCGCTCATCCTGATAAAGCCTCGCCTTGAAGGACTTTGCGCGCAGCGCCACCGGGTTGCCGCCTTGCAGAACCGTCAGTTGCGGCAGTGAACCCTGCATTACCGCTTCAACCGTTTTAAAACCATCTGTTTTGAAATCAAGGCCCAGATTGATAAGGGACTCCCCGATCCATGGGGCATCAGCCGCAAAAAGATTCGGCGGCAGGCGCTGCGGCCTGATATGCGTCAACGCGATCCGGCCCCGGCTGTTAAATGTTTTGAGGTCGCTATCCGCCTGAAGTTCAATTTTTTCGCAAAAATCCGTCCGGGTTTTAAGGCTGATATGGATGCGGTCCGGCGGCGCGTCTATCCGGCCATCCATGTCGCTGAAAACCAGGCCAAAATGGTCCTTGACGCGTATGTCCAGGCGTCCCGCCTTGATGATAACAGCCGGATCCTTACCGACAACGGCCGCAACCCCTATAAGGGTTTTCATCTTTTCCGCGATGCCCGCAGCAATAGGTTGTTGCCTACCATCGGCTGTTTCTGCAGCTTTCCGGGTAACGATTATGGTGATTTTGGGGTGGTCCACTGTAATGGCGCCGATGTCGATTTTACCGATAAAAAGTGGTAATAGCCGGGCAGACATTGACAGGGATGTCCAATCGGCCTGGAAAGTTTCCGGCACGGTCAGCCGGCCCTCGATGACCGCAACATGCGGTCGGGGCAGGATCGACAGGCGGATCTTTTGAAATTTAACTTCCCCCCCGATCTTTTGAGACAGGGTGGAAATCAGGGTTTCCCGAACCGAGTCGATATTTATCAGGCGGGGCGCGATAAGGATAAAGATCAGCAGGACGGCTATGACCAACGCGGCGGCGAGCATCCAGCGCATTATTTTAGCAAATCGTTTCATCACTTTATCGATTAGCATTTTTCGATCGACTTGACAAATAACGACACACCGGCAAGGGAACGGGATATGTAAAACGAGCGGGAAATAGTTAAAATCCCGCCGCATGTGACGGAATATAATAAAAAAGCCAATGATATCAGAATGATTTTCTGATATCATCGGCTTTTCAAAATTAGAGCGGCCAACCCGACTGACCTGCTAAAAGCAGGAAATCGATGCGAAAAGACCCTTTTGGAAATCTATTCGAACGAAGTTATCAGGCTGCGCGCGGGGTGGCCTTTTTATCTTCGATCTGGACTTTCATGGTTTTTTTGTCAAACCAGCCTTCGTAAAGGATCAGATCGGGATGAGCGTCCAGTGATCCATAATTTTTAATGACCACATTTTTCGATCCCGACATCCTTTCATCAAACACCCGCACATCAAAAACGGTTTTGGTCTCAGGCCGCTGGCGCTCGACTTCCTTCAGACTCCACACCCAGTCCGGATCGGCCTGCAGCCGGACCACTAAAAACCTTCCCACGGATTCATGGATCCGTTTGGGGCCGGGAATCTTCACCACACCAGGCCCGCCGGGGGTGGTGGCTTCCTGTTTTTTCTCCCAGAATTTCCAGTTCATAGTCGTTTTGCTCCTCTGTTTAGGGGTGTCTTTAACTTGCCCATTGCCCGGGCAGAAGGCCTGCCTTCAGGATAGCGATCGCTATTGAAGGGCTCTCCAGCAAACCGAGAAGGAAGGTTGCCATACAGCCAGGCATCCTGTAATAGCAGTTGGTAGCATCGGAGAAGGAGCAAGGATATATTCCAGTTTAAGCGTGAAATCAACAAAAAAATGCAGGCGCTGACACTATTTTTTTGCACCGACAACCGGTATGGACGCAGCTTCCGGTTGACTATCCTACGGTCGACCTTTTTCCCTTGAAAAGGTAACGCCGAATCATTTATGATCTTTTCGCCTGCCCTAAAGACGATGTTGAATTTCTTAGATATGTTTTGAGGGGGACTTGATGGACTGGCACTTATACATGACAGGTTTTTTCTGGGGCACCTTGAGCGCAGTATCGCTTCCCCTGGGCGCGATAATGGGTCTGTGGACCCGGCCCAACCGAAAAATCACTTCGGCGCTGATGGCTTTCGGCGCCGGCGCACTGCTGTTCGCACTGACCACTGAACTTTTCGGCCATGCCCTGCATGTGGCCAGCGATGAGCACGGTAACATCGTAAATATCTGGATCGTCATCATGACAATGACAGGCGCCGCCGGCGGCGGTCTATTATTCGAACTGCTCAACCAGATCCTCAACAAAAAGGGGGCTTTTCTCAGGAAAGGCGCCCTGATCAAGAAACACGTCGCCAGGGAAAAGCGCCAACAGGCCAGGGCGCTCTTTGGGGGCCTCAGTCGTGTAAAAGTGTTGCGACAACTTCCAGCGGAAGAGATCATCAAACTCATCCCTTATCTGAAAAAGGCGGCATTCAAGCAGGGCCAAATCATCTTCAAGGAAGACGACAGTGGCGACGGCCTCTATTTTATCGTTTCAGGCAAGGTAAATGTCACGCGTTCAACCGTCGGGGAAAGCTTGCCCATCGCCACCCTTGGACCCGGCGATATCTTTGGTAAAATGGCGCTTTTTTTCAGCCATGCCCGAAACGCAACCGTTACCGCGCAAACGCCCCTCACTGTCTGGCAGGTCTAAAAGCGACTTCGACTACCTGCTGCAAAATTCTCCGGCGCTTCAGAAAGCAGTCGGCGGCATTGTCCATGAAAGAATTCTGGATCTCAGCAAAAAGGATGCGGTAGAGCCGGAAGAGGCGCGACAATGGGAGCAGGAAGCCGTCAAAAAGATGGAACAGGTCTCCGTCGCCTTAACCGAAGAAGACGTCCGGGCCGCCGCCCAAGAACATCATAAAGCGGAGGGCGCGGCCCTTTCAATCTGGCTCGGCATCGCCCTTGATGGTATTCCGGAATCGCTGGTTATCGGTATGCTGGTGGTGACTGCGGCAGAGGAGCAGACAGCCATGAGCCTCGCTTTTATCGCCAGTGTGTTCATGGCGAATTTGCCGGAAGCGATGTCGAGCGCCGTCACCATGCGCAACAACAATCAAACCATTAACAAGATCTTCTGGATGTGGATGTCTCTGTGCATCATGACCGGTATGGGCGCCTTTGCAGGAGCCTGGATCTTTCCACCTGATCCCGGCGGCTGGCATCTTTACTTTATTTTCAGCATCAAAGGAATCGCCGCCGGCGCCATGCTGACCATGATCGCAGAAACCATGCTGCCCGAAGCCTTTGAGCAGGGCGGTGGAACGATTGTCGGACTTTCCACATTGGTCGGTTTTCTGGCAGCCCTTGCCGTCAAATTGGTCCATTGATAGACCGGCAGCTTACAAGATAAAGGGATTTTAATTTGTTATGACGGCCGCCGACGAGGGCGTTTTCTTTTGGGCCGGGACCGCCGCTGCGCCTGTCCCCGGGCGTCCGACGCTGCGCTTCTTTTGGGGTGGGGTCTGGCGCGTTCTTTGGCAAGGACCGACTCCGGCAGTTTGAGCCAATCTTCCTTCGGTTCAATGCAGCTCAGTCCCCGGCCGATAAACGCCTCGATGGGGGGAAGGTAAAAACCGTCCTGTTCATCAGCGAAACTCACCGAGGTGCCGGCCGCACCGGCCCGTCCGGTCCGCCCGATCCGGTGCACGTAATCTTCCGGATCACGCGGCAATGTAAAATTGATGACATGATCCATGCCCTCGATATGAATGCCGCGCCCGGCCACATCGGTTGCCACCAGCACCCGGATTTTTCCGGACTTGAATGCATCCAGGCGTTGGATCCTCTTTTTCTGGGTAACTTCCCCTGAAAGCTCCGCACAGTTGATCCCAAAGCGCGTCAGCTTTTCCGCCAGCCGCCGCACTTCATCGCGTCGGTTGCAGAAAACCAGCACCCGTTCCAGCTTCTCCCGATCGATGATGTTGTAGAGCAGTGCAAACTTTTCGGCGGTGGTCACGTTATAGACAATCTGATCCACGGTATCCACTGCGACCTGTTCCGGCTCGATCTCGACGGTCACCGCGTTGTGGGTCCATTGGGAAGCATAGCGGGCAATCTCCCCGGTCAGCGTCGCGCTGAAAAAAAGCGTCTGACGCTTGGCTTTCGCCGGTGTACTGTTAATGATCCTGCGGACATCCGGAATAAACCCCATATCGAGCATCCGGTCGGCCTCATCGATGATCAGCACTTCGATCTTTTTCAGGTTAATTTCCCGTCGCCCCTGGAAATCGAGCAGTCTTCCGGGAGTGGCTACGATGATATCGACCGGATCGGCGTGGAGCTGTTTTCGCTGCTTTTCATAATCCATGCCGCCGAACACGGAAATGATCTTAAAATTACAATACTTGGAGAGATCACGGGCTTCGGCGGAAATCTGAAGCGCCAGTTCACGGGTAGGCGCCAGGATCAAGACCCGGGGAGTCCCCGGCGCGCGCTTTTCCGTGTCGGGATTCAGCAGCATCCGGGTAATCACGGTAATCAGGAAAACGGCTGTTTTACCCGTACCGGTCTGGGCCCGCCCGGTTGCATCTCGACCGGCCAGACATCCGGGAAGGATCTCCGCCTGGATGGGGGTGCAATAGTGAAAACCGAGATCGCAAATGGCATGCATCAGCGCTGCGGGAAGATTAAAATCGTGAAAGCGGGACTTGCCTTCAACCGGCGGCACCTCGAACTGCGTAATATCCCAGTTATCTTCCAATACCGGGCCTATGGGTGCTGCCGGAGCATCTGACGCTGCGTTGCTTTTTTTTCCCTTCTTGCGAACAGATCGGCGTGGGCGGTAACGGCTTTTGCGATCAGGCCGGGAAGACTTTTCCTTGGCTTCCGGCTCGGCGGTTTTTTCTTCCGGGTGGTTTTTTTCCAGTGTTGTTTTCCTTTTGTTTAGGTTCATTTGTTCTGTTTTTGGTTAACCTATCATATCTATTTGATTAATCAACAAAAATATCTCCAGACAGCCGACCCCTCACTTTTTTTTGGCTTTTGCCCTTATTTTAATTTATCACTTGCGCCTGAATCTTATTGAATTTAAAGTAACCTTTGTTATCCCAGGGTAACCTCAGGGGAATAATCACGGAATGAAAATACTGTTTACCTCGGACATCCATGTCGACCCCAGGTATTTAGGCGCTGCCTGCAACATTGCCCTAAAACAGGCCGTTGATTGTCTCATCATCGGAGGCGATCTGATACCCCACTTTCCGCCGATGCCTTCCCCGGAAAGACTGCTGGAAATCCAGATCGATTATCTTAAAACCGATCTCGTCCCCAGGCTAAAGGTTTTCAGGCAAACAACGAAATGCGCTATCTACCTGGACCTCGGAAACGACGACCTGCGGGGCGCCCGGAAAATTTTAGAAGCCCATGACGGCGAACTGTTCCATCTGCTGCACGGGCGCAAACACTGCTTGACCCCCCGGGTGGATATTGTCGGGTATATGAATGTACCGCCGACGCCTTTTGTCAGAAAAGACTGGGAAAAGCCGGACACCCACGAAACCCCCTATGAGCCGGGCAACCGCATCCTTGTAAATGGCTATATCTCCCGCAATGGCCGCATCGAAACAAAACAGCTTGACTTAAACGATACGGATACCATTGAAAGCGACCTGGACCGACTTTCAGAGATGATCGAAAAACCTTTTGTCTTCGTATCCCACAGCCCTCCCCACAACACCCCGCTGGACATTTTAAGCAGCGCCTGCATGTCGGCAGCCGTGCCATCCGGCATTTTATCGAAAGCTGGTCTGAAAAAGGGCTTCTTCCGGTTTCGCTGCACGGCCATATCCATGAATCTCCGTTTCGCTCCGGTTCGATTCAAACCCGTATCGGACAATCCCTGTGTCTGAATCCGGGGCAGGAAAGCGGACCGGAACCGGTCTTTCGCTATGTGGTGTTTGAATTGGCGGACAACCATCCGGCCCCCCGGGTGCGGCGCCTGCAGACATCCGCCTGAGGCCTTTTCCCTATGGTTGACTTAAGTCAAAGTATTGAATTAAATTAGTGCGTATTATACGGAAAAAAAGTAAATAGATCAGGCAGCCATCCCCCTAATTATCAAGAAAATGGAGTTTCTTACAGATGAAGACATCTCTGGGCGACCTTAGAGAATCCAACGCGTTTTTAAACCTGCTGCTGGACAACATCAACTCTGCCGTTTTGATTGCCGATGAAAATCTTCAGATTCATCAATTCAACAATTTCTTTCTGGAGTTGTTCGACCAATCCGACAAACAGGTGGCGGAACAGTCTTTCGGCAACGTCACGGGCTGCATCAACTCGGTAGCTGAAAACCGCCCCTGTGGAAAAACCTCCATGTGTGCGACCTGCATCCTGCGCCGATCGATTGTTAAAACAATGACTGAAAAAATTCCTGTGGATCACGTCCGGCTGGAACGCATTTTTTATATCAACGGCGTACCCACGGAAAAATACCTTGAGTTCAGCACCCGCCATATTGATTTTCAAAACAGCAAGATGATCCTGGTGATTATTTACGACATTACCGACATCGAAAAGCAGAAAATCGAACTTCAGCAAAAACAGAACCTGCTTGATCTGAATCTGAAGGCAGCCGCCGGGATCCAGAAAAGCCTATTGCCGGAAAGCTCACCCAGCATACCCAACATTCATGTCGCCTGGAAATTTGAACCCTGCGAGCGAATCGGCGGGGACATCTTCAATATCCATTTCCCGGATGAAAAACATATCGGTTTTTACATGCTGGATGTTTGCGGCCATGGGGTTTCCGCAGCCTTGATATCGGTTGCCGTATCCCAGTTTCTCCAGAACGTCCGAGTCCTCGCGGACGATGCCGGCCTCGTCCCGCCTGAGAATGTGCTGAACAGCATCAACCGGGCTTTTCCGTTCGAGCGCTTTGACAGCTATTTCACCATCATTTATATGACCATCGACCTGTTCGACGGCCGCCTGACCTACAGCTGCGCCGGGCATCCGCCGCCGGTCCTATTGAGAAAAAACAGAACCATGGAAATCCTGAACCAGCACGGACCCATTATCGGGCTCAGCCGGGGCGCACCCTTCGGGCAGGCCCGTAAGTGGTTGCAGCAGGGAGACCGGGTGGTTCTGTATACCGACGGCATATTGGAAATCTGCAATCCGTCGGAGGAACTTTACGGTAAAAACCGCTTTTATAAAATCCTTAAGGTCCATAAGGGTGAAACGGCCCCGGCCCTGGCAAATGCCGTTTACAATTCCGTCAAAAAATTCGGCCAGGGGAAAAAACCGGATGACGACATCAGCATTCTGGCCATCGAATATACCGGCTAAACCAGCAGGATCGTACCCGCCACCACGAGGATAGATCCGAAAATGACCGGTCGACTGAAAATCTCCAGCTGCCGGTTATATATGAATGAAAAAATCATCATAAAAATCGGTTCGGTCGCAACCAGCGGCGTAACCACACTGGCCGGCGCCAGACCCAACGCAATGTAGCGAACCAGATTGGCGCTGAAGCTTAAGAGCCCGGCGCTGAAAAACAAACCGGCTGCCCTCGGCGTCAACTGGTCGACGGCGGTCCTTCTTTGCCGCCCCATGAGCGTCATTCCCAACAAAACGGTTGCAGCCAAAAAAGAAATGAAACCGCCCGAAATGGCCGCGCCCGTCCCGTTGAGCCCTAGTTTGATAAAGATGGGAGAAATCCCCCACGACAGGCCGCACCCGAATCCCAATAAAACAGCCTTGATTGGGATGCGGGCAATTTTTCCATCGGCATTCTTAAAGGTCTGGGAGCTCAAACCGGTCAGGGTAATGCCGGTAATGATCAATGCCACCCCGGCGGCCAGGTTCCATGACAGGGGTTCATTCAACAGCGTGACGCCGAGAACCACCGACACCAGGATATTGATGCGGCGCAAAATGCCGGCGATGTTGGCGCCCACCAGCTGCACGCAGCCGTAATACAGTGAACGGCCCACTACAAAATGAAGGATGCCGGCCAAAGACAACCAGAAATAGGCCTGCCAGCTGAACCGGAACAGGTCCCCGGTCTGACCGGTCACGACCAGCGCAACAAAAAACAGGGGCACCCCCATGGGTACACTGATCAGCGTACCCAGGCTTGCATCGGAGACCTTCAGGACCGCCCGCCGGATTAAAATCGTGTTGCTTGCAAAAAAAACCGCCGCCGCCAGGGCAAAGAGTGAACCGATCATCTTGAAAATCGCTCCATTTTGATTTTTGAATGGAAGGTGCCCAAGGGCTGTCCGGTAAATACCGGTTCTTCCCGGGCCGCTTCGGCGGCCCGGGCCGGCGGCAGAGACGCGTCCCATTTTTTGGCAACAAAACGGCAACCGTTCACGCCGTCCGACAGTTCAGACGCCAGCCAGATGATCGGGGGACACATGATGCTTACCGGCAAAAGCACCTGCCCGGGTTTTTGGGGGCGGTCCGGATCGGAGTCGGTTGATCCCCCCGGCAACAGCGAATTGACCGTAATACCGCTCTCTTCAAGGTCGCGGGCCCAGATCTGAGTGGAAGCCTCCAGGGCCGCCTTGGTGACGCCGTAGGGCGAATCGTGCCGATGGTAAAAGTGGCGCGCCGAAGTCGTCAGGTTGATGATTTTCCCCTTGCCCTGTTCTCGGAAATGGTCTAAAGCCGCACGGCTCATGAAAAAGGTGCCGATCACATTGACCTGCACCGTTTGCCGGTATATTTCAGGGTCTGTCTCGAAAACCGGCAGTGAATTGCCGTGCGACGGAATCCCCGGCCCCCGGTGAAGACGGCGGGCGTTGTTGACCAAAACGTCCAGACGGCCGGTCTGCGCCAGGGTCTTGCGAACCAGCGCCCGGCAGGAGCTAAAATCCGTGATATCGACAACCTGGACCAGGGCGCGGCCGGCGCCCAGCGATCCGATTTCAGCGGCAACGGCCTTTAGCCCTTCCATTTCCGGAGAAGCGAGCATGACCGTTGCGCCGGCCCGTGCGAGACCCAGTGACATCCCCCGGCCAAGACCCCGGTCCGCCCCGGTCACAATCACCACCCGGCCGTCCAGCCGGATGTCCGGCACTGCGATTTTCTTCATAAAATTCTCCCTACACGGCTTATGAAAAAGGAACCTTTTAGAGGTTTCAGCTAAAAGTCCATTGCCCTCACCTGCTCTTGCGACCCAGCCGCAAGCTCACCATCTGCTTTCGCTTTCGCCTTGAGCCCTGCGCCTGGTGCCATTTGCCCTTCCCTCGTCCATCGTCCCTCGTCACTCGTTACTATTTATCCCCCGACCCTTTTCGACTTCTCTCAATCGCTACTCAAAAACCACATCTTAAACCGCTTTGGCCACAACATCGGGCTCTGCAATTTTTTCAAGGCTTGCCGCGCAAATGCCGCTTCCTGTCCATCGCAAACCACCTCGCCATAGACATACAGATTGAAACCGGATATGATCAGATCGATTTCCGCGGACATTGCGTTAAATTGCTGTTTCAGGCGCCGCCCGTACTCCAGCGGCGTCTCACTGTTCCGGTTCGCAAAACCGCTTCGCTTTCCCCATCTTAAAAGTGCCCTGTAAAGACGGATCGCCTCGTGTCCCTTTTTCCGCCCGCACAGCTTATCATAAACCAATTGCAGATAGACGATCCAGTGTTCCAGCCATTGCAGGAAACGGTTGGTGTCCCTGCTGTCGTGCGCTGCTTTCTGCGTTCTTGCAAAAAGCCAGCGCCACAAATACCATGCCCCGAGTCCGACCAAGAAAACGACCAACAGCACCAGCAGCACCCAAAAAATCCATACATAGAGTTTAAAAAAAGTTCCGTCCACCAGGCTGGTTCGATTTCAGGCAGCGGCTCTGCCGGACTTTTCCGGGGTATAATCTCCGGCATCGCGGGCTGGTTGGACTTATACCCGAAGATGAACATCAGAATTTTAACCAGAATGGGACCGAGAACTTTTCCAGACTCTTTGAGCACTTCATAGCCGATTTCGGAGGCGGCCCGCAGGTACGGCATAAAAAGCAGCACCAGCCCGGTTCCGCAAAAGAAGACGGCGGCGCTGAAGCTTATTATCAGGCCGATGCCGCGGTAGCCGGTCATAAAACCCTTTTGACTGCCGCTTCGGTTGCGGGCCAGGGCCACAGCCAGCAGGCCAAAAATGAAAAACGGAAAAATCTGCGCTTCTGAAACAGGTTCGGCCGATGGTATCCCTATCTGCGTCCGCATAAACAACTTCATTATCAGGAGCGCAAAAAGCCAGGTCAGCCCTTTATCAAATCGGACAGATATTTCCGGATAAGCTGCTGACCGCCGGACGTATCGCATTCCGCAGATCCAGAAAACAATCATCCAGGCCCAAAGGGCCGCCAGGGTGAACCAGGCGATGGGGTCCCGCGTCCGGCCTAAAAAATCCCCCAGCCAGGTCAGGCTCCAGAAGCTTTCGGGCCGATACCATAATTGATGCACGCCCCGGAAAGCGAACGCCGTCAGTCCGGCGCCATGGATGGACAGGATCTGAATGTTCCGCCAGCCCCGACCCCGGGTAAAAACGGTCACCAGTGCCGCCAGGACAAATATGGCGACGGCCTCCGTCAGCGGATACGGCCGTTTAGTGACGGCATCCATAATGAATGCGGCCCAGGCATATACCCAACTCAGCTCCATTCCGGCAGCAGCCGTCCAAAAAACAGCATCGGGTACTCGTTTCATCAGATTGCAGGGCCTTTCACCCGGATGTCATCCAGCCGATAGATCTTTTCGTTGGTCTTTGTTTCAGCGGCCGTAAGGTCGGCCGTGTGATCACAGACGATCATCACCATGGGTATGTTGCGGCGGTTAAAATACTGATTCAACGCCAGGCTTGCGCCATCGAGCCGGCAGGTAAAACATACCGCTGTAACACCCCAGGGCAGGGTCAACCCGCGCTGTAATATGTCTACCATCTCCCCTGCCGGGACCGGTTCCAGCCTGGCCATTGTTTCCAGAATATCTGAAAGATGGCCGGGGTTTCGGGATATCTTCACTGCAGCATTGCCGCCGCCCTTTAAACGGCCGTTTGAAGCCAGGCCCACCACAAAGCGCATGCGGTCGAGCTGGACCGCAAGAGAAGCGGCCACTTCCAGTGCCCGTTCGAAGGCTTCTCCGGTGTGATCGCTGCTGAACCGGTCGGTGCAAACCAGCATCAGTATCTTCTCCTGTTCTGCGGGTTCACAAACCTTTTCCATCAGGCGGTTATGCCTGGCGCTGGCTTTCCAATGAATGTAACGGGCCGGACGACGAGACTGGTAATCACGGGTGCCATGGATGTAAATGGGATCTTCGATGGGGCTCCTGACCCCGGGAATTCCGAAAAAATCACGCCGCGGCAACCGTATCGGGTTCAGCTGCACCAGGCGGGGGTAGACAATAACATCATGAAAATCGGGTGCCTGTTCTATTTGCGGGTAAAATCCCAGCAGATCCCCCACCTCAAAGACCACCGGACCGATGCGATGGACCCCTCTTTTTACCGCTGTCAGCTGCCAGTTAAAGCTTACCCGCTGGTACCACAACAGCCCGCTGTCTTTTCTCAGCGCCGTTTGGCCGGAAGCGGTTTGCAGCGCCCCCTTGAGGGCCACCCGGACCTGCAACCATACCGGCAAAATCTTGTTGTTCGCAACCCCGATGCTGAGGGCCAGGGTCTCGCCCGGAAACATTTTTTTCTTGTCGATTCTCAGCTCGCTTTGAATCCCAATGATGCTCAAACGGCTCCAGGCTTTTGCCCCCGCTGCCATGGTAAAAACCAGAATGCAGAGAAATGTCAGGGATAACTGCCGGGTCAGCAAAGCCATAAACAGCACCAAACCCACCAGCGCCAAAATCAACGGCAACGTATAGGCGCAAGAGAGCTTGTCTTCGGTTCCTGCTGTCATTTCGGATCACTCCATTGGGGCGGGCAGCGGTGTCTCTTCCAGAATTTGCTCCACAAACCGTTCCGGTGTTTCGCCCCGCAGCCGTTCGGCGTCTTTGAGTATCAGGCGGTGGGACAAAACCGGGATCGCCAGATGCTTGATATCGTCCGGCAGGACATAGGCCCGGCCCCTGATGCCGGCCAGCGCCTGGCCGGCGCGCATCAGCCCCAGGCTGCCGCGGGGGCTGGCGCCAAACCGCAGCGCATCGTGCCGGCGGGTGGCTCCCACAAGATCGGCGATATATTGCCGCAGCGCATCGGAAACGCCTATTTTCTTGCGTGCCTGCTGCAGCTCGGCGAACCTCTCCGGCGTTGTCACGGCATCCAGCTCCGGCAGCGGATCTTTTTCCTGGAAGCGTTCAAGGATCGCGATTTCTTCGTTCCGGTTTGGATATCCCACCCGCAGCTTCAACAGGAATCGGTCCAGCTGGGCTTCCGGCAGCGGAAACGTCCCTTCCAACTCGATGGGGTTTTGGGTGGCGATCACGAAAAACGGCGTCGGAAGGAGCAAAGTCTGCCCGTCAATGGTCACCTGCCGCTCCTCCATGCTCTCCAGCAGGCTGGCCTGGGTTCGGGGGATGGTGCGATTGATTTCATCGGCCAGCAAAATATTCGTCATCACCGGTCCCGGCTGAAATTGAAACTGGCAGCTCTGCTGATTGTATACGTTAAAGCCCGTAATATCCGACGGCAGCAGATCGGGGGTGAACTGAACCCGCTTAAAGCTGCCGTCGATGCATTTGGCAAGCGATTTGGCGATGAGCGTTTTGCCGATGCCGGGGACATCTTCCAGCAGCACATGCCCGTCCGCCAGCATCCCCACCATCAGCAGTTCGAGAGATTCATATTTTCCCACGATCACCCTGGACATATTGGTGATAATTTTTTCACACAACTTGAAATCCAAAAAGATACCCCCTGTTCGGTTATGTTTCAGGATACAATTGAACTCGAAATTTCCGAAGGGAAGATAAAACGAATCCGGTTTGAAAACAATATTTATTCCAGCTTCTGGAAATTAATGGCCCCTATCTTGACATCTTCCCTTCAGAAGTTATACTTAGCTCAATTCTAACACTTAAACCGGCCATAACCAAAGGGGAAGCATTATGAACGCAACGAATATACTGAACGGAAAAAGGATCTTGATTGTTGATGATGAGCCGGACGTTTTGGAATCGCTGTCTGAATTGCTGGACATGTGCCGGATTGATACTGCGTCTGATTTTGAAAGTGCCGAGAAACTCCTGAATCGGGAAAAGTTCGATGTCGCCGTCCTGGACATAATGGGCGTACAGGGATATGACCTGCTTGAAATTGCCAACAAAAACGGGATTCCGGCGATCATGTTCACGGCCCACGCCCTGAGCCCGGACAACTTTGTAAAATCCATCAAAGGCGGCGCCAAGGCTTATATCCCCAAGGATAAAATGCCAGAAATCGCCACTTTTGTTGCCGATCTGTTGACAGCACACGAAAATAACGTCAAATATCGCGGCTGGTACGGCAAGCTCAAAAAATTTTTCGACAACCAATTCGGCCCGGACTGGATGGAGAAATATAAGGAATTCAAAAAGCAGTACGGCGAATATTTCACGGATGAATGATGTCCCTTTTTGTTGAAACCTGATCTTTTAAATCGGCGATTATTAATACCAAATTCGTCATGCCGGACTGGATCCGGCATCCAGTATTTGCCTGGATTCCGGCTTTCGCCGGAATGACAACCATTGGGATGTTTTATTGCCGGAGTAGTAAGAATCAGCCAATCCTTTTCCTTAAAATCAAAAAGGGAGCAACGTGCTTTTACCCGGCACGTTGCCCCCTTTTTTTCTTTCCGGTATCCCTGCTGTTTAGCAGTTTATACCGCTTTCTATAATAAAGTTCCGAAACAATGAATTGCGGTATAAGCGGTTGTAGAAAAGAACGTTTGGATAACGGAACGTTTTTTTGACAACCGCTATACTTGTCACTCGTCACTATTCACTGCTTTCAGGCCTTGCACCGTGCGCCTTGTGCCTTTTACCATTCCCTTTTCTCTCGTTTCTCGCCCCTCGTCTCTCTTCCCTCGTCTCTCGTCAACACTTCCTTTACCATGCCCTGACCCCCGGCACCTATTTCTCCCCCATGGCCCGGGCCGTCTTGGCCAGTCGCACCAGGTTCAGAAATTCGGCACGATAGCCGAAGCGATCATTACCACGCGCCCCTTCAGCCAGTGCGATCACATCATTGTAGCCAAAGCTTTTTACATACGAATCGCCGCGCAAGATCTGGCCGAATGCGGCAACGGCAGTTGAGAAGCGAACGTCTTCAGAGACCCTGTCCAGGGATTGATGCTCACGGTCCTGGTTGACGGGTGTCGTGATCAGGCGGCTTTCTTCAGCATCGGGAAGCTTGTAGCGTATCTTCAGAAAAGCAACCTCCACATTCTTTCCTGCCGTCCGATCCCCGCCGGCAGAAGGCCGGCTGCCATAGCGCAGGTCATCGATCAACCGACCGCTGCTGCCGGGCGGCGTAATCTCGTAAATGGCGGTGACACTGTGACCGGCCCCGATGTCGCCGGCGTCCACGCGGTCATCGTTGAAATCTTCGCGCCGCAGCATCCGGGTCTCATATCCGATCAGGCGATACTCGGCCACAGCGGCAGGGTTGAATTCAACCTGAATCTTGACGTCTTTGGCAATCGGAAAAAGGCTGGCCTGGGCCTCATCCACCAGAACCTTGCGGGCTTCGTTGAGGGTGTCGATGTAGGCGGCGACGCCGTTGCCGTTCTGGGCCAGCTTTTGCATCAGGGCGTCATTATAATTTCCCCTGCCGAACCCCAGCACCGTCAGAAAAACACCGGTTTGCCGCTTGCGTTCCACAAAGCCCTTTAACTCCTCGGGATCGCGGATCCCCACGTTAAAATCCCCGTCGGTGGCAAGGATAACCCGGTTGACCCCTTTCGGATCAAAATTCGCCTCGGCCAGGGCGTATGCCTGGCGGATGCCTTCGCCCCCGGCCGTGGATCCACCGGCTGTCATACGATCGAACACCGCCAGGATCTTTCCCTTTTCTTTTACGGACGTCGGTTCCAGCACCGTTCCGGCGGCCCCGGCATAGACGACGACGGCGACGCTGTCATTGGGATCCAGCGTTTCGACCAGCATCCGGAAAGCGTTGTTTAAAAGCGGCAGCTTGTCCGGACTGTTCATGGAACCCGACACGTCAATCAGAAAAACCAGATTGGCCCTCGGCTTTTTTTCCGGGGCCACATCAAACCCCTTGATGCCGATATGAAGCAGCCGGGTCGCCGG
Source organism: Desulfobacterales bacterium (assembly GCA_029211065.1). Lineage (NCBI taxonomy): Bacteria > Pseudomonadati > Thermodesulfobacteriota > Desulfobacteria > Desulfobacterales > Desulfobacterales bacterium. The sequence goes on along the minus strand of JARGFK010000030.1, from coordinate 19,573 downwards.
ATTCCATGGCGAAGGAAAAACACTGACGGTTGCTTTGAATGGAATTGAACGGTCCTTGGGCAAGGGGTAATCATAACTGAAATAATTGATCAGCTCTTCGATGCGCACGGCGTTTTTCTGGGGAAGTTCCCCATTGTTCAATGCCCTTCTGACGAAAGCGTAAGATGCCGTATCCACATCAATTGAAAACGTTGAAACCGGTTCTTCCCGGACCACCTTGACAGGATTCGGCGTGAGGGTCTCAAACCGATCACGGCCTATGTAGGTCTGGTCCGGCTGTCGGAGGCTTTCTTCATTTTCAACGGATAAAGCTTCCCGCGCAAGTTTGGGCATGCCCGTCGGTCTCTGCTGCGCCGGTGCCGGCCGGTTAAAGTCCTCGGCGAGTTCCAGCCGTGGCCGAGCGTAGCTTCGTTCAGACAAGGCATCAGCTGTATGGTCGGCCAAAGCCTTTTCTTTGAATACCCGACCGGCTTCCAATGTCGGACCTGTGATTTTTCCAGCCGGAACTGTTTCAACTGTCTTTTGTTCTGTCGGTCCTTTTCGATAAGATACAAAGTTCGGCATCAAAATCATCACAGCCAGAACCAGACTGAAAGCCAGACCAACTGAATAGGTTATTTTTTTTGTCATGATGGGACCTCCTTTAAGGGTTTTGTCTTTTAGACGCCCCCAAATGCATCCGATCCCAAACAGCGTCCATATTTAGAGCTGCGTGCTACACGACACACAGCGGTTCGTCGGAAATCGATTTGATCAGCCCAACCGCATCTTCAATCTGCGCTCCCGTCCCGTCAATCCCGAGCCAGGAAGCGCCTTCCGCGCCATAGACGCCGCCGGAAGCTATCAGGGTTGCGGTTGCCCGGGTCAGCAAATGGATCGCATCCAGTTCGGTAAAAATCCTGCCCGGCATCGGCAGCAATCGCGGTCCGGTTACGTCCGGTGCGTTCACCCGCCGGGACAGTGCGGTCACATCATCCAGCACCCGCTTTTCCAGACCCACCGGTATGATAAACTGCACCCGCCAACCGACCACAGCCGAAATGGTGGGGAGCATCGTGCCGGCCTGGGGATGGCCGATCTGGACGGCGGCCTGGCCGCGCTGGTCAAAGGCATTGGCCCCTTTCAGGATCATATCCCCGGCCTTGAGCGTATCGGCGACGTCAAAAATCGTTTTCCCCTTCTGCCAAAGGCCGTCCGTGATAACCACGTCTCCGGGAAACTCCGCCTTGATCAGTTTGGCTCCGGGCGCAATGGCAATCCCCCGGCGAAACCCTTTACGGGTAAACCCTTCGGCCTGACCCAGTGAGGCAAGAATCTCTTCGGCCACATATCCGTTGGTCGTTCCGGCAATGATGACCAGGGTCCCTTTTTGAAGAACCGTTTTAACCTCGGGGTGGACTGCCAGCGCCTTGCCGATCAATCGTTTTCCCATTGCCGTCGTCACGCACAATTGTTTCATGTTGCTCTCCTTTCAACACCCGCGAAAAGAATTTTGAATGTGAAGATAAAGACCCGCACCTGGGATGCGACCCGGGTGTCGATGTCCCCGGTTAATTATAAATGCGAATATGTTAAAAGACAGGGCGGCTTGCGATTTAAGCTGCCCTGTCTTTTTTGAGGTGCTGAAGCGATTTCGCTGGGTTCAGACCAGAAAAGAAGTCCTGCCAGGTAATCATTTATTTCAAATATGACATTTTAACTCAACGCTATAGCCGTTTTTTCCCTGCTTGATCCATCTTTTGCGGCTCCGGCAATGTCAGGGACATCGCCGCAGTTACGACCGGCAGAAACGCAAGGGATGCCAGGGCGAAGCGGATGCCGTGAAGGTCCGCGATTTTACCGATGATCGGCGAAGCACCGCCCCCGATGGCAATGGCAATGCCGATGGTGACCCCCGACGACAACCCGATGCGATTGGGCAGATACTTCTGGCCCAATACAATGGTGGGGCTGTAGGTGCCGAACAGCGTCAAACTGATCGGTATGAGAAGGAGCATCGCAATCCGGGCATTATCGACCCAGACGAAAATCGGAAAAAGTACGGCCAGGCCGAAGAAACCGAAGAGAATGACTTTTTTCTGACCGATGCGATCGGCCAGGCTTCCCCCCAGCAGGTTTCCCAGAACCCCGCAACCCGCATATGCGGCCAGCGCCATGCCCCCTGCCGCTTTCGATTCATGCAGCACATGGATCCAATAAAGGGGAATAAATGTATTTAAACCGTAAAAGAGAACGGACCGGCCGATGATGGTAAGTGTCAATCGGATAAAAGGCGCCCAGGCATCCTGGAGATCTTCCGTCCCTCCTGCTGTTTTTTTAAAGCGGATGGAATGTTCAGAGGGGGCCAACTTGGAAAGCTGCGTCGCCATAACCAGCGCCATGACGCTGACCGGCACAAACAGGACCAGTGTGCCCCTCAGCCCCCAGTAAAGCATGGCTGCAGTCGCTAAAATCGGACCGATGGCAAAACCCAGCGTGCCGCCGATGCCGAAAAGGCTCATGGCCGTTCCCTTCCGTTCACCTGCCGTAAAATGAACCAGGCGGGCGGCCTCGGGGTGGTAAGCGGCGATGCCGATGCCGCTGACGATGGACAGTGCAAATATCCAGGTATAGTTCGGCGCAATACCTGTCAATGATAGCCCCGAACCGGCCAGCAGCATCCCCACCAGCAATAGCCAGGGTTTCGAAAAACGATCGGCGGCATGTCCGAACAGGGGCTGGATGATGGTGGACGCCATATTGAGGGCAAATACGATCCCTGCCGCGGCCGCGTATGAAAGATCGTGTTTGGCGATAAAAAAAGGGAGCAGCGCCGGCAGCGCCCCCTGATTGATGTCCGTCACAAGGTGCCCGATAGATAACAATGCAACATGTTTATACTTCATATCGAAACCTAGCGGCGCTGCCACTGGATGCGCATGCCTGTTTTAATTTTGAAAAATTTTACAAACCCCGCCGGAACTTCAACGGCATATTGGGCCGGAAATTGAGAGCCGTATGTTCCTGTGGACATCGGCAGCGTTGATTCGGCAATATGAACGATTCGCTTTTCAGGATCAACAAATATCATATCCAGAGACACCGGTGTGGTGTACATCCAGAAATAGCGCAGTTCCGCCTGTTCAAAGATGAACAGCATCCCGTTTGTCATGGGTAATGACGCTCTGCCCATCAACCCTTTGCGACGCTCTTCCGCAGTTTCCGCAATTTCAATAACAATGGTAACCTCTTTGGACCCGTCCAAACCCACGAAATCGAGCTTTCCATCCGGCCGAACCGATCCGGACCGGGCTGAAGTTTGCGCTTCGGAAAAGCCATGGGCCGAATCCGTCGGCGCCACCACAGAGAAAATAATAAACAGCACGGCCATTAACTTAAAAGAAGTCGCTGTGTCCGATTGATTGTTTTTTTGCGTCGCCATAAAATTGTATTTTACCCTGGGGTTCATATGGATATTGATACCTGCCGGCCCGGATTGATGTCATATCGTTTCTTACAGTTTCAACCGCAATTAGTCTATTGAAATTGCCTGTCCTGTTTAAAATAATCTTGACACAACACATTGTCGCATATAAAAATAAACCTTGCGCCGTAAAGAAAATCCATCACCATATTCAGTCAGTACTGTCAATGCCCTCAAAAATTTCTTGTCTTTTCAGGATGCTACCGTTGACAGCCGGCGGCTTTTGAAAAATTTATATTTTTTTATAGCCACAGACAAACCGCCGCTGTCCTCCGTATCGTTCTGTTATAAAATCAAGTTTACCCTGCAGCATAAAAAACATGACAGGAGGATCGAAAAAAATGGGCGTATATCAAAAAGACGGAAAATTCTACCCGGACGAATCCTTTTCGAAAACCGCATGGATCAAAAGCCTGGATCACTACCAGGAAGTTTATAAACGCTCCATTGCCGAACCGGAAAACTTCTGGTCTGAAATCGCGGCAGAGCTTTTCTGGTACCGGCAACCCGAAAACATCCTTCAATACAACTTCGACATCCGCAAGGGCAAGGTCTTTCATGAATGGTTCAAGGGCGGCTATACCAACGTTTGCTACAACTGTCTGGACCGGCACCTGGACACCCCCACCCGCAACCGGGCGGCCATCATCTGGCAGGGGGAGCCGGAGGAGGACACAAAGATTCTGACTTACCAGACGCTGCACCGGGAGGTCTGCCGGTTCAGCAATGTACTGAAGAAAAAGGGACTGAAAAAAGGCGACCGCGTAACGATATACCTGCCGATGGTCTGGCAGCTGCCGGTTGCCATGCTGGCCTGCGCCCGTCTGGGACTTCCCCACAGCATTGTGTTCGGCGGTTTTTCGGCCGAAGCGCTGATGCACCGGATCCAGGAGAGTGAATCCCGCCTGCTGATCACCATCGACCAGTCCATACGGGCCGGGAAAACATTCGATTTAAAAGAAAATGTCGACCGGGCGCTTGAAAACTGCCCCAGCATCGAACACGCCATCGTGGTCAAACGGACCGGCGGTCAGATCAACTGGAAAAATCCCAGGGACTCCTGGTGGCATGAGGAGATGAACGCCCCGGATATCGGAGATTTCTGCGAATGCGAACAGATGGAGGCCGAGGAAACCCTCTTTATTCTCTACACCAGCGGAAGCACCGGAAGGCCCAAAGGTCAAGTTCACACCACCGGCGGGTACATGACCTACGTATATGTCACCCAGAAATGGATATTCGACCTTCAGCCCGAAACCCTTTACTGGTGCATGGCAGATATCGGCTGGGTCACCGGCCACAGCTATATCGTCTATGGCCCCCTGCTGAACGGAACCACGTCGTTCATGTACGAGGGAACCCCGCTCTACCCGAAACCGGATCGGGCCTGGGAACTCATCGAACGGTATAAGATCAACGTCTGCTACACGGCCCCCACCGCCATCCGGGCACTGTCACGCCAGGGAGAACAGTGGCCAGGGGGGCGGGATCTCTCCAGCCTGAGGCTGCTGGGCACGGTCGGCGAGCCCATCAACCCCGAAGCCTGGATGTGGTACCACCGCAATGTCGGCAGAGAGAACTGCCCCATCGTGGACACCTGGTGGCAGACGGAAACCGGCGGCATTCTGATTTCTCCGCTGCCGGGCGCCTGGCCCACCAAGCCGGGTTCTGCGACCTTCCCCTTTCCGGGCATCATTCCCAAAATCGTACCCCCCGGTGATGATAATGCCGATCAGGAGGCCGCGCCGGTAGCGCCCAAAGCGGTCGGGCATCTTTGCATCGAACGGCCCTGGCCGGGCTTGTCCCGGACCATCTACATGGATCATGAGCGCTACCAGGATACTTACTTTGCCGCGTATCCGGGCATGTATTTTACCGGCGACGGCTGTCTGCAGGATGAAGAAGGCTATTATTTTCTCCAGGGCCGGGTCGATGACGTTATCAACGTATCCGGGCACCGCATCAGCACGGCTGAAGTTGAAAGCGCCCTGGTGCTTCATCCGGCAGTCGCGGAAGCGGCCGTTGCCGGAATGCCCCATGAAATCAAGGGTCAGGGAATTTACGCCTTTGTAACCCTTAATCTCGGTGTCGAGCCGACCAAGGAACTCAAAACCGAACTGCTGCAGAAAGTCCGAACCGAGATCGGCGCCATCGCCGTTCCGGACAAATTACAGTTTGCCAATGCGCTGCCGAAAACGCGCAGCGGCAAAATCATGCGCCGCATCCTCAGGAAAATTGCCGAAAAGAAGCAGGACGACCTCGGCGATGTCAGCACCCTTGAAGATGCTGCCGTTATCCAGCAGTTAATCGCCGATCGCATCGATTAAACCTTGCAACAATAAGGAGGGAACGAAGATGTACCAAGGGATGATCGCCGAAACAATCGGCATTTACGGCCACAACCGGGACCTCATCGATGCTTACCTGGCCCGTCCGCTGGGAGGGGGGCCTTATCCGGGGGTTGTGCTCATTCACCACATGCCGGGCTGGGATGAAGCCACCAAGGAAATCGTCAGGAAATTCGCTTATCACGGCTATGCCTGCATTGCCCCCCACCTGCACCACCGCGAAGGCCCGGGTAGTGACGAAGAAATCAGCGCCAGGGTCCGGGCCGCCGGGCTGGTCCCGGACGAACGCTGCCTCGCTGACGTGGATGCCGCCGCCCGCTACCTTGAAGCCCAGCCCTATTACAGCGGCCGCATCGGCGTGATCGGATTTTGCTCCGGCGGCCGGCAGGTCTATCTCACGGCCTGCAACATCCCGCGCTTCAATGCCGCGGTCTGTTGTTATGGGGGACGCATCGTCGCCAAACCCGAAGATCTGACCGAAAGGCAACCGGTTGCCCCCATTGATATGACCCAAAACCTCGCCTGCCCCCTGCTGGGTCTGTTCGGGGCTGAAGACACGTCGCCTTCACCACAGGACGTCGCCCGCATAGAGCAGGAGCTTAAACGCTTTAACAAGACTTACGAGTTTCACACTTACGAAAACGCCGGTCATGCCTTTTTCTCGGTGGACCGCGACCGTTACCGGGTCCACGCGGCCGTGGACGGCTGGAACAAAGTATTTGGCTGGTTTAAAAAGTATCTGGAATGAAAATAACCGCCTCCATGCTCTACAATTACATCCAGTGCCCGCACCGGGTCACCATGGACCTGTTCGGCGACCCGGCCCTGAAAAACCCGGTCAGCCCGTTTGTCCAGCTTTTATGGGAAAAAGGCAACTTGTTTGAAGCCGAAGTCATCGAATCCCTTCAGGCACCGTTTGAAAACCTGCGGGCCCTTTCCGGTCGCGAAAGGGCCGCAAAAACAGTGGAATTGATGGCAAAAAAAGCGCCGCTGATCTACGGCGCAAGAATCAGCGCCGCTGACCTGCTGGGCGACCCCGATCTATTGCGGCTTGCCGACGGCGGCTACGTGGCCGGTGATATCAAAAGCGGCGCCGGTCTTGAAGGAAAGGATGAAAACGGCGGCCGCCCCAAGAAGCATTATGCCGTGCAACTGGCGCTCTATACCGATATCCTTGAAAAAATGGGGGCAAGTGACGGCCGAACGCCGTTTATCTGGGACATCAGCGGCGCGGAAACCGTTTACAGACTGGATGACCAGAACGGACGCGCATCCCGTCGCAGCCTGTGGGACATCTATGAATACACCCTGGCGTCGGTCCGGGTCGTCCTGCAGCAAAACGGCGACACCCGCCCGGCCCTAGCCGCTGTATGCAAATTATGCCCCTGGAAAGGCGTGTGTGTTAAAGCGCTCAAGACAGCCGACGACCTCACGCTGATCCCGGAACTGGGCCGCTCGCGCCGGAATGTCCTATCGACCCGATTCAAAAGCGTCGCCGACCTGGCTGAAAAAGATCCGGCCCCCTTTATCCAGGGAGCTAAAACCGTATTCCCCCGCATTGGGCCGGATATGCTCCGAACGTTCCATGAACGGGCCAGGCTGCTGTGCGACCAATCGGCAGCGCCGTATCTAAAGGCGCCGATAGCGTTGCCGAATACGGAAATGGCCCTCTTTTTCGACATTGAAACCGATCCGTTCCGGGACATATGCTACCTGCACGGCTTTGTGGAGCAGCAAAACGGCAACCCCCTAACGGAAAAATATGTCGCTTTCCTGATGCAGGCCCCCACCCCGGCCGAAGAGGTGCGGGCCTTTCAGGAAGCCTGTGGCTATATCAGGCAAAAACAACCCTGCGCGATTTTCTATTATTCGCCCTACGAAAGGACTGTCTGGCGCAGGCTCCAGCAGAAATATCCCACGGTCATATCAGGGAAAGAACTCGAGTTGCTTTTTCCCGAAGACCGCACGGTGGACCTGTATCTGGATGTCATTAAACCCTTTACGGAATGGCCTGTATCTGATTATTCCATCAAAACACTGGCCAGGTTCTGCGGGTTTTCCTGGCGTGACAACGACCCTTCCGGCGCGGCTTCCATCGAATGGTATCACCGCTGGGTCGAGACCGGTGACGGGCGCGTTCGCGACCGGATACTGGCTTACAACGAGGACGACTGCATGGCCATGCGGGTGCTGCTGGATAAGATAAAGAAGCTGAAAGTTGTGCCGGGCACCGGATAGAAGCTGTTTAGCTGCTTCTGGCAACCGGAGCTTTTTTTAATATGAAGCCATCATTATAAAAAAGGTAACTCGTCTCTGCAAACCGGCGGAAACTTTCCGCTAAAGAGCGCGGTGTGATATATTAACATTTTTTTCTTTTCCATCTTTAAGGGAGGAGTTGTGAGAAAAAACAGACTGATCCATTACCTTTTCATCATTATATCTGCAACCATGATAAGCACGTCTATGTTTGACCGCAATCAAGCCTGGGGCAATGAAAACGCGTTTGCCGGATTCTGGCAAAGTGAAAACGGATCCATTGTCCAAGTATACGGCGACAAGGGTGTACTGAAAGATACCGCTTTTGAACCCTGGAAAAAGTTTATCAACCAAACGACCATTAAAAACATCCGGCCATTGGATGCTCATTGGACTGCCGACGAGTGGCTCATAAACGCCGGCGTAACCTTTTGGGCACATGCAATCTGGCGGCTGAGCGACAATAAAATCAGTCGATTTATAAATGTAAATGGAAAAATAATTGAAACCTATTTCGTAAAAATAAACATTGCGTCTCTGCCGCAGCATCTCTCGGGTAATGAAAAGCTTTCTTTCACTGCGACTCCATCAAGCGGATCATCATCACCTCACAGCTTTGAGATTGCTCCGGTCGTCTTCCGTTTTGAGTATGAAGAACCATCGCTCATGTCTGAAAAAGGCTTTCTGTATGGTATCATGGGACGATATGCATACAACCACAAAGCCGTCATGATCGACAGCAGCCTTGAATACGCAGCCGGCAGTCTCGATTATGATGGCAGCACCTGGGGCGGCACCCCGGTCAAAGCGGATACCGACGACTACCTATTTGAAATTCGCACCCTGCTCGGGGGTAATATTTACCAGGGTAAAAATAAAGTGACGCCCTTTCTCGGATTTGGGCTGCGTTACTGGAACGATACGATTCAGGGTTCCGGCGGTTACGCGCGCGAGATTCTATACCTTTATACGCCAATAGGATTCAAATTGACCGGACCTGTTTCAAGTAAATGGTCGTGGGGCTTTAGCGGGGAATATGATCTTTTCTGGAAAGGATGGGTTACCAGCCATCTCAGCGATGCAGATCCGGGATACAACGATCCCGAGAACACCCAAAGCTTCGGGGATGGTTTTGGGGTAAGGATTTCATTTCAGTTCAGAAATCATATCTCTACAAGATTATCCTGGTACATCGAACCCTTTTTCCGCTACTGGGATGTGGGCCCGTCCGATTATGCAATCTTGACCTATTATGGTGCGCCCACCGGGTTATTTGTCTATGAACCGGAAAACAATACCCTCACTTATGGTGTAACCTTCGGGTTTGGATTTTAATGTTGAAACGCTGGACAGTGCGACTATTAATAGCGGTTGTCATCGGCCTGGTGGCCTGGTGGACGCTTGCCGGGCTCCAAAAACAGATCATGATCCCCTTTGCAGGAAACCCCATTATCGCCGACAACATCCGGTATGTCGACGACAAGATCCTTTACCAGCGCGGCGGCCGGGAGTGGTGGGTCGCGCTGACGGATATAAATGAAATCGTTCAGGGTTCATGGGCGGCGCCGAGCTGCTACAGACCTTTGCTGACGGCTCATTTTCATGACACACTGAAATGGTTAACCACGTCCGCCGGTTCGGTGTCCGGGCCGGCGTCGGTCCTGCGGGGCATTGCCGGCAGAATCGGCTCCCTGCTGCCGGAAATTGCCGGTGTTCTGATTTTCGGCCTCCTGGCGTTCGTCGGCATCAAACGGGGACGACTGTTTTTTGTCAAAAAAGTTAAACCCGGCGTTAAGGCTGAATCCAGGCCCGACGGGCACCTCCCTCAGTTGGCCGGCTTTATGGATGTGGCAACGCTCTTTCTCGATCTTTATCGCGAAACGATCGGCGCGCCCCCTGACGCGCCGGTAAAAATAGAATCTGTTGAAGAAAGCGATTCCGACAACAGGGGCGTTTATGAGTTGAAAATCGAAATTGACGGCAGCTGGCGGTCGCGACGCATGGCCATTGCCGCCATCGGTGAAAACACCGGCAGTAAAAGCCAGTGCTTTTATGTGATATTTGATACGCATATGGTGGTCAAGATCCCGCCGGTCCCCATTACCGACTTTCAAGATTATATCGAACGCATCCAGGCCGAGGCCAAAATCAGGCGCAAGCTGGTGCCGAAAGAATGCGTCATCCCCAACATATCCGTTATCCTCAAGAAAATTCACCCTTTACCGGAAGCGGCCAAATTGTCGGACGATCATATCGAGGCCGGATACACCCGCTGGCTGCTCCAGTCTCCGGCAAACCAGCGCTTTCTCAAGGTAGGCGACAGCTTTGCCTTTTTCATGGATCTGGCCAAATCCTACTTTTTAAGCCGCGTGGCAAAGGACTTTCATCGGACTGAAACCCTCATCGCGGATGAAGTCCAGGCGGACACGGACATTCTGACCGATCAGATTCAGTTTGAAGCAAAATATGGCAAACCGGGCGCTGATCTATGGCCGGACCTGCACCAAGCCTTTACGACCTTCCAGGAGGAAATCGGCGCTGCCGGGCCGCGATCGGATGGCGCCGTCGATCTTTCCGAATGGCAGACAAAAAACCTGTATTTGTGCCGCATGGCCGGGCGGGAAATCGCGCTTGCCCCGCCGGACGGGCTCGATCGGAAGCGCCCAGCTCTTGAAACCCATCTTGCCAAATTCCGTTCAGCCCACATTGCAACCGGTCGACGCTATCGGCAACTGCTCCTTTCCTATACAAGTGATCGGCTGTTTGACCGCAATCAGCCGATCATGTGCGCCATGGCCGCCAACCTGCTGGCGCTGCTGGCCTGGATGGGAGAAAACCGGGTGGCCATGCGGGACCTGAAGCCCGACAATCTCCTCGTTGCCGGCAACCCGGCCGATTATCCGCAATTTTTGTCATCAGCCCAAAATTACAGCATCGGCCTGATCGATCTGGAAACCGCTGTTGACTATGAACGCAAATCACGCGCATCGCTTCCCCAGCCCCGGCTGGGCGGAACGCCGTTTTATGGAACGCCTTCTCACTTTTTTCCCAACCATCTCCTGCAACAGATTCATGAAGACCTGCCGCTGGTGTTCCATCTGCAGGATTGGTACGCCATCATCGGCATCATTTACGAAATCATCACAGATGAAAGACTCTTTGGGCGCACCGCCCGTGAATTCCCTAAGCTGATAAACACAGTGATGCAGACCCTCGCTCAAAACGGCGACCTGGAACCGGCCTATATTCAGTTCAGCCGCAGCTTCTGGGAAAGTTCCGGCACGGAATTTCAGCAGCGCCTGGTGTTGAGCGCACGGCCGCTCGAAGCGGTTGTCGTCGGTATACCTGAACCTATTCAGCTAAGACTCGCGGAGCACATCGCCCTTGAACGCTCAAAAGCCGACGACCGCATCATTCAGTGTCTCGATGCCAACCCGGCCTTTAACAAGGGCAATAACCGCAGGTTGCTTGAAAAAAGCCCTGCCCAGGACCTTGAACGCATCCGCGCCCGATATGACGGCCGCGCAAACTCTCGAGACCTGGTGTGCCGGATGGACGAGTTGATGGCATGCAAACGGCTGGCCGAAAAACTGGCCGGGCTTTCTAAAACGCTCCAGACACCATTTCCCCAAGTTACAGTAATGACGCTGCTTCAGATGATGTTCGATGTGGTTCACACCCAAATGCTGGAAGGGGTTACAGTTGAGGTTTTAGAAAAAGTTCCCGGGGAAGTTGCATTCCCGGACAAGACCGCAGAACCCCTGGACAGAACCGTTCAGATGGAAGAAACCATCGAAGATGGTGGCACCGCCCCCCAGGGTCTGGGGTATTCTGTCACCATGGCCATCCAGTAGAAACAGTAATTGGGTTTTCGCGTCTACCGGCGCCTGTCCCGGTGCAGACTGCTGGACATCTTTCCAACACCGCCCAGGGTGGAGGCAGGTGAGGCCGACATAATATACAACCGTACTTCCTGCACGGTCCGGGCGGGCAGCGGAAAAGTTTATCTTATCCACAATATAAACCGGACACGGGAGACAAAATGAAACCAAACCCATTAATTGAGATGGCCTATCTTGCGTTGGACAATGTGGACCTTGCCGTGAGCATTATCGATGCCGACGGAACGCTCCTCTTTTATAACCGGCATTCAACCAAAATCCTTAACCGCAAGCCTGACTATATCGGGACGGATATCCACACACACCATCAGCCGCCCGCAAATGAAAAACTGGACCGGATGTTGCGGGATTTCAAAAACGGACGGACGGATCCGGTCCATTACGAAGCACGGCCCTATGGCAAGGTCATTTCTGTGACCGTTACGCCCTTGATAAAAGCGGGCGAGTTCCTCGGGTGTGTTCAGACCGTTCGGCTCAAAAAAACGGTTGACCCGGAAGAATAATACTAAACTTTAAAAGATTAAGGAGGATTCAATGAAAGCCATCATCACCGAACAGTGCATGGGAGATCGGAATTGCAATCTACTCTGTCCGGAGGTTTTTGAGTATGACGAAGACCAGCTTCTTTCCATCGTCAAGCTGGACCCCATTCCTGAAAAATACCATGAAGTCGTGAGGCGGGCGGCCAAAGAGTGCGGGGCAGATGCCATCGAAATTATCGAGTGAAAACGCTTTTGGACTAAAATAGATTTATAGCTTTTACGTCGCCGATTACGCCGCCTATAACCCGGTACTGCCCACCCGGATGTGGGGAAATTCATTATTTTTTACGCCAAGACAACCGCTTGGCTCATCATAATTTATTTTATTACAATTAGTTACCTTTTTTTAGCCTGTCTGCGCCAAGTTATCCTCAACCGGTCCCAGGCATGGAAATTTAAGCCTTGCAACGCGACGGCGTACCGTCAATTGCTCGTCGTATAGAGCCGGCTTTCATGAGAATTTCATTGACTCCGCATCCCGGTATAAGTATATGGACACATGTGATTTTCTATAATCCTCACAAACATTAACCCCACGAACTCTTTTTAACGGCCAAGGATATTCGTGTCATGCAATCGATTACCATCGCCTGTTGGAACTATGACCGCATTCAGCCGCTTGTAACCGGGAAGGTGAAGATCGAAGGGTGCAATGCCACCTTTATCGACCTGGAACCGGAAGAAATGTTTCACCGCGCCCTGCATTTTGAAGAATTTGACGTCTCCGAGCTTTCCTTTTCCAACTATCTCACCCTGTCCGCCCGCAACAGCTGCCCTTACATGGCGATTCCTGTTTTCCCGGGGCGGCGGTTCCGGCACAACGGCATTTATATCAACAAACGCAGCGGTATCCGCAAACCCGAAGATCTAAAAGGCAAGCTCGTGGGATCGCCGGAATATCAGGTCACCGCATCGGTGTGGATCCGGGGCATTCTGGAGGACGAATACGGAATCAAGCCCTCCGACATTCGCTGGCGGGCGGGCGGCATCTATGAAACCAGCCGGACGGAAAAAGTATCTTTCGCAGCCCCTGAAGGGGTCGAGCTTAAACGCATCGGACCGGATAAGACCCTTTCCCGGATGCTGGCGGACGGTGAGATCGACGCGCTGATCGGCCCCAGGGCACCGACCTGTTTTAACGAAGGGCATCCCGACATCGTGCGCCTTTTTCCAAACTTTATCGAAAAGGAGCAGGCGTACTTCCAGCGCACGGGGATCTTCCCCATCATGCACCTTCTGGCCGTGCACAAGAAAAAAATCGATACGCTCCCCTGGCTGCCGACAAGCCTGTTCAAAGCTTTTGAGGCAGCCAAGGATTTGGCTATTGAGCGGCTTTTGGAGGAAAACGAGCCGATGGCCACCTATCCCTGGATCGACGGTGTTGTCCGGGAGGCCCAGAAACTGATGGGAAAGGATTTCTGGCCTTACGGGATCGAAGCAAACAGAAAAACACTGGAAACTTTTCTGAGGTATCATTATAGTCAGGGTTTGGCCGAACGAAGACTCGGCATCGATGAAATTTTCGTACCGTCCACCCTGGCAAGGTCCAGAATATAGCCTGCGTAAAACCTGAAACCTGCTTGATTAAAAAGGAAAACACCATGGCATGGATCAAAAAGACCTTCAAAAACCGGCGTCTGACCGTTGTCCTTCTTGCATTCCTGGCCTTTTCAGGCTGCGAAGGGACCGAAACCCGTGAAAAGGTGGACGATACGGTCAAGGAACTCAGTGGACAGAAAAGCTTAGAGCAGATGGACCAGATGAAAAAAAATATCGGCGACATCAATAAACAGCAGGGCGATCGATTGAAAGAGCCGCAATGACATTGACAAGATGTGAGCTGTAATGTCGAAAATATTTTTTTATGATCTCATTTAAAAAGGACAAAAGATGAAAAAAACTATTTTATTCGCCCTGTTGCTATGCCTGTATGTAACGGTAGCTGCACCATTGACGGCCGCTGAGAATCAGAAAAATCCTGTTTACGTAATCAAAACATCCAGCGGCGATATTCTGCTTGAGCTGTTTGCCAAGGAAGCGCCGGAGACGGTAAAAAACTTCATCGCGCTGACGGAAGGCCGCAAGGAGTATACCGATCCAAAAACCAAGGTAAAAGTAAAAAAACATTTCTACGACAACCTGATTTTCCATCGCGTCATCAAGGATTTCATGATTCAGGGGGGATGCCCCCAAGGTGACGGAACCGGCGGGCCCGGCTACACGTTTGACGATGAAATAAACGCAACAGCCCTGGGACTTGATAAAATTAAAGCGGTTCAACCCGACGGGACGGTGCATCCTTCCCTACTGGTCCGGAGCCGGGAGGATTTCTCCCAAATTGTAGTGATGCCGCTGGCGCGTAAAATGGGGATCACATCCCAACAGCAATTCCAGGATCGCATTCAGGAAATACAGCAGAAAGTATCTGAATTGAGCTTAAAAGACTGTTACGAAAATCTGGGATATCGTTACAATGATAAACTGAAATCGACTCCGCCCCTGAGGGGGGTGATCGCCATGGCCAACACAGGTGCGAATTCGAACGGCTCCCAGTTCTTTATCAATCTGGTCGACACGCCCTGGCTGGCCGGAAAACACACGGTGTTCGGAAAGGTGATTCAGGGGATGGAGGTGGCCGATAAAATCGCTGAAATGCCGGTTGACGAAAACAGCAAACCGCAAAAGGCCGTCCGCATACTTTCCATTCGCAAGGACCGGCGGGAAGACGGCCTGGGGGACCGGAAGTGAATAGAATAAAGAAGCGGGTGCCAGGAGCGAATTCATCCTGTTCACCCTGTTAAATCTTTTTTTCTTTATTTAACCGGGTTTAAATGATTATTTTTTTACTGAACAGAAATTTAATTTGTTCAAGTTTTCAACATTGCCCCGAGGTCCCTTGCCGGAAATTTTCTAATAATACTCTCTTATCACAGGATTGGGCACGGTTGTGAGACGTAAAAAATATCACAAAATGGAGGCAGCTGAAAACAGGCAATTAACATATTAAGGAATGTCCCTCCTATCTCGTAAAATCGTCATGTTGCCGCTGCATAGAAAGGTGAGGGCACCGTAGGATAAGCTCTAAATACATGAACAAAGACCTCTTCAGCTTTGATATCGACCTCTTTTTCCTTATAGGAATCAATGGGCAGACCGGTATCATCGCTCACAAAAAATCCCTAATTGCAATCCGGACAGCATCGCGGGTCGACTCTTTGTCTCGCCAGTGATCCACTCTGAGTTTCTCGGCTTTTAGCCTCTCAAGCAGCCCGACAGCCACAGCCTTGATGCGTCTAATATCTGATGAAGTCAGATCCGGCTTCTTCAGAAGATCAAAAATCGCCAGGGACTCTTCATCAAGCCCTTCACGCATTGCCCGTCTCTCTTCTTCATCAAGCCCATTGGAAAAACGAAAAAGTTCCTCAAAAGTCTTTTCGATGGTGACCCGATCTTTCTCGCGGTTGTACTCAGCCACGATCTCCTCATAATGCCGCTGGAAGTCCGTACGCAACGGGTTCTGTTCGAGCAACCGCCTGAGCCTCTGTTCGATGGCTTGCTTAAGGTTCTGGATCGTTGTCTGCTTAGCCTTGCTGCGTTCAAACTCCCTCCGCAGTCTGTCAAAATCAATCCTGCTGATATCGAAAGGCTTCTGGCCCTCGGCCGCAGTATCCGGATTCACCACAATAGCCTTATCAACCACCATGTGTAATTGGCGAATGATATCGGTAATATCGGCCTTCTCACGATCCTGTTGCAAGCTCTTATAAACGACATTGATGGCATCGTATTCCGCCCGATGAACGTTGATTTCTTTGACGTTGATACATGCCTTGAATTTCTTAAATACCTCCCTGCACATCACTTCAAAACGTTTGCGCGTTTCATCATTTTCGTTTGCTGCCTCCTTGGCGGAAAGAATTGCCCCATTGCGTTCGAAACCAGTCTTTGTAATGATTTCATCCAGTGATGCCCCGCGATCCCTTAAGAACGCTCTGATAAATGAAATGGCCTCAACCAAGTCGGCAAGCAGTTCCTCTTCGGGCTTTGCCGGTTCTATTTCGCCCCCTTGTCCGCCCGCCCCCTGCCCGGCAAATGTCCCAAGGGCTTTTCGCAAATTTTTGAGAATCCCGCAGTAGTCGACGATAAGTCCGTTATTCTTTCCTTCGTTGACCCTATTTGCCCTGGCAATCGCCTGCATGAGTGTATGGGCTTTAAGAGGCTTATCTAAATACAGTGTCGACAGGCATGGGACGTCGAAGCCGGTCAGCCACATCGCACATACGATAGCGATCCGGAAGGGATGTTGCTCTTCTTTGAAGGCATCATCCAGCGCCATGCGCTGCATGTTTCGAAACTGAGGTTGCTGCCGCATGGATTCCGGCAGATCGATCCCATCTTTGACCAACCGACGGTGCGGGGCGATCTCCAGGTCCCATTTGCGGAATTTTTCCACCTCGCCCTGTTCCTCGCTGATCACCACTGCCATGCGTGTCTCCCGCATCCATTCGACCTGCCGACGGAGGAATGACTCTTCCTGCTCGTCGGCGGCTGAGGTTGATTCCTTCTCCAGCTCCCGGATGCGTTCCTGCCAATAAAACTCAATCAGCCGATACATGCGTACACAGGTGATCTTGTCAATGCACAACAGCATCGTTTTCCCCAACTCCCAAGCATTGGAATAGTGCCGCACAAAATCCCGTGCAATCTGGTCCAGCCGCTTACCGGCGGTGATGACGTGGTAATCACGCTTGAGTTCCTGCTCCAGCCGCTGCGCCACATTAATGTCTTCAATCTCCAATTCCTCAATCTTCTCAGCGACCCGCTCATTCAGATCACCAATGACTATACCGAGCTTTTCACCCCTCGAGTCATAATAAAGCGGCACGGTGGCCTTGTCCTCGACCGCCCGTTGAAAGTCATACGTCGATATGTACTCTCCGAACACCCGCCGTGTTATCTCGTCATCCTTGAAGAGCGGCGTGCCCGTAAAACCGATGTAGCTGGCATTTGGCAGTATATTTCGCATGTTCAGCGCCAGGGTCCCATACTGGGTCCTGTGCGCCTCGTCGGTGATGACGATGACGTCATCACGCAGAGTGTGGCCCGCAGCCGAGTTTGCATCCTGATTGAACTTTTGAATCAGCGAAAAAATATGTGACTTGTGCTGGACCAGCAGGCGGTTTAGGTGTTTCCCGCTGGATGCCCGGCAGGGATCTCGGTCATTGTCCACTACGCCGCATCCGGCAAAAGTTTTGTAAATCTGGGTATCCAGATCCTCACGGTCGGTCAGGATCAGGAAGGTGAAGTTGCCGCCGAGCTTGCGGTGGATTTTCCGTGTAAAGAACACCATGGAGTAGCTCTTGCCTGCCCCTTGGGTATGCCAGAAAACGCCCAACTTGCCCTGGCGGTTCTTACGATCCACGACTGCTTCGATGGCGCGGTTTACACCCAGGAACTGGTGGTTGCGCGCCAGAATTTTTTTGGGTCCGCTCGAAGAATCATCAAAAACGATAAGGTTTTCCACCAGGTCCATAAAATTTCGCTTGTCGCAAACGCCCTTAAGCAGCGTCTCCATTTCAACTGCGCCGGGCTGATCTTCGGCCAGACGCTTCCATTCGTGAAAGTGTTCGAACCGGCTGGTCACTGAACCCAGCTTTGCATCCATGCCGTTTGCCAGCACCACAAAGGCGTTGTGATGGAACAGGTGGGGAACCGTGTCCTTGTAATCTTTAAAATTCTTTTCGTAAGCCGCGCGAATGTCCTTGCTAACATTCTTCAGTTCCATGAACAGCAGCGGCAAACCATTGACAAACCCCACAATATCCGCACGCCGCCGGTAAAGATCGCCCCGCACCCAAAATTCCCGCACGCAAAGAAAGTGGTTGTTCGTCGGATCGGCGTAATCGAATACCTTTAGGCGCTGCCGCACGCGCTCGCCTTTGTCGTTGCGAAAGGTAACCTGGATGCCATCTTTTATCAGCTCGTGCTTTTCCCGATTCGTCGTCAGCAGCGTCTGGGCGGCAGTGATAGAGGTAATTTGACGGACGGCTTCCTGGTACGCATCGTCTGGAAGGCCGGGGTTAAATTCCATGAGTTTTAAATAGAGATATCGGGTGAGCACTACCTCCCGGTCATCGCCTCGGCCGAGGGTTCCCTCCGGTCCGAAGGTCTCGGTGTTGTAGGCATAAACAGACTCCCAGCCTAATTGATGCTCCAGGTACTCAGCGGTGGTTTGTTGCACAAGGGTGTCTTCAGTGTACAGCGCCGGACTCACTGGTTTCCTCCCTGTTTTTCAAGAAAATCCCTTCCCTTCGCCGTCAGCCGATAGCGCTGCTTGCTGCTGCGCGGTTTGTCGGGTATGGTCATCTCTATCAGCCCAGATTCAACCGCTGGATGAAGATAGTTCTTTCTGAATGTCGGTCGATGGGAGAGCTTCAGTTGCTCCATGACCCAGAGGCTGCCAGCCTCAGTCCCTTCAAGTATTTTCAACAGCTTCAGGACTTGGTCGGTGACTTGGTCGGCAACTTGGTCGGTGACTTGGTCGGTGACTTTCCGGATAACTCTTCCGGGCAAACGAGGAAACACCACCGTTACCCAATCTTCTGAAATTTCAAACTTCGGTTTGGCCACGCCATATTCCCGGCATATATCGAAAATGCGCTGGATGCCGCTGCCGATCTGCTCAACCAGATTCATCGGGAAGTTTGCCCAAGAACTATGGGTATTGGAATAGCGACCGGAATACCAACTTGCACTGTAACAGGTGTATAAATATCGACCACTTGTTCCGGCGCATAAATAGATACGACCAATGCATAGCGGCATCGCCGATTCCACCGATTCAGATGGTTCCTTTCCCGCCACCATCCTACAGTCGGGTAAACCGCAATCAAATTTGATCCTGCGAGATCGACCGCCCGTCCTTGCCAGATATCAGAATGGATTGAGCCGACATTTCTTGCTTCGCCGATTACCCAGTTTTGCCCTAGTGTCTCGTCAACCATCAATTGTCGGATAGAGGCGGCGTAGTTTTATCCTGGCATCCTCGGCAGTGAATTGCCA
>JARGFK010000029.1 GCA_029211065.1 Desulfobacterales bacterium | reverse complement strand
ACGGAAGGATCTTGAAAAAACATCATCGCCAGAGCGCTCATTAAACAGTCGTGCAGCGTATAGTCGATTTTACCCGCCTGCCGACTGTCAGCGATATTCTCGAAGAGCTCTGAAAGAGCCTTTCGAAGCGCGCTGAAACTCAGATGCTTTTTGGTGTGCACCACGTACCCCTATATATTGGATAGCCTGTTATTTTATATAGCAATATAAAGGGGTTATGTCTAGATATTTTTATTTGAAATAAAAACAAGCTGTTACGTTGTTTTTACAAGAATCACATCGCGAAATTTTTTTCAGATTAATGCATAATATGCACTGAAATTAGCACTTATCACTTTCAGTCAAAATTGCTGATTATCCTCGTAAAGGGTTTGAAACTGTCGACGGTATTCCGGTTAAATCCAGCCACCCTCCATATCGGAATGATATAGGGGCTTCAATTTCCATTCTTTTTATTGTAACATAACTTTCGGGGGGGGATTAAATCGCCACCCCATGATTTATATATAAAGGGAGGTACTCCATGGAAAACCCAAACAAAGCTAAAACGGATATTGATAAATTATCTATTTTATTGCCGCACTGGCTCCACCATAACAATGATCATATTCGTGACCAGGAGCAATGGATCAAAAAGGCCGAAGCCGCCGGACTTATCAAAGTTGCTGATGAATTGCGCCAGGCGCTCGATCTTTCAAAAAAGGCAAACCGTCATATAGCGCAAGCCGACTTGTGTTTGAAGGACAAAAAAAGTTGAACCCATAAAAGAGGCGGACATTAATTATGGATCTTTGTGAACAGATCCGATCTTTTTGTCGCCGCACAGAAAATATTTACACACTTGTCTGAACTTACCACAACGTGTGACACCCGGTTGACCTGAAGCCTTATTTAAGGTATTTTAATACGCCATCAGCCAAGGACCGGCCAAAAGACCGGCGGCAACTTATTCTCGTAAAATACAAATAAATGGTGAACAGATGTCAACCACACTTCATACCATTCGGCAAAGCCTCCTTTCCAAGTTTATCCTTTCAATGGGCCTCACCCTGATCGTCAGTATTTCCGCGTGGACCTACCTGAACTATGCCTACATGGAAAAGATTGTCAACCAGGTCGGTCTCTATCGCGAAGTTCTTCTGTTTCAAAAATGGCTTTTGGTGCTGGCAATCCTTGTATTTGTTTTAACAGCAGCCGTTATTCTCTTTCTGGTCTACCGATTTGTTCATCGCCCCATCAAGCTGTTGATTAAAGGGACCCAGTTCATTGCCAGGGGAAAATACGCAACCCGGATTCATATCGACCAAAAGGATGAAATGGGCCAGCTGGCCACGGCAATCAATCAGATGGGTAAGGAAATCGGTGAAAAGCAGACGGAACTCAACAAACAGCGCGCAGAATATCAAACCATGTTTGAACTGGTTCCCTGCATTATCACCGTGCAGGACCGGAACTACAAGCTTATAAAGTATAACCGTGAATTTGCCGAAAAGTTCGACCCCAAACCCGGTGATTTCTGCTACTACGCCTACAAAGGGCGCAGCGAAAAATGCCCGGTCTGCCCGGTGGAACAGACCTTTGAAGACGGCCGGTCTCATTACAGCGAAGAAACCGGCTTTAACAAGGACGGGAGCGTGGCGCACTGGATCGTCAACACCTCGCCCATCAAGAACGAAAAAGGTGTAATTGTCGCCGTTATCGAAATGAACCTTGATATCACCCACCGCAAGCTGCTGGAAGAAAAACTGGAAAAATCCGAAAAAAAATACTACGCAATTTTCAACAATATCCCCAATCCGGTCTTTGTCCTGGATGTTGACAGTCTGGAAATTCTGGACTGCAACGAAAGCGTCAAATTCGTTTACGGGTTTCCAAAATCTGCAATCATCCGAAAGTCCTTTCTGGAACTTTTTCAAGAAGATGAAAAAGAGATGTATGCCGCTAAAATCAAGACATCGGCTTTCATCAACCGGGTCAAGCATCTGGACGACAAGGGCCGCGCGTTGTATGTGCATATCCGGGTGTCACCTTCGGAATATCCGGGTCAAAAGGTGCTCCTGGTTACCACCAGCGACATTACCAAAATTTTTGAAGCCGAACGCCAATTGATTCATGCCAGCAAGATGGCAACCCTCGGCGAAATGTCCACCGGCGTGGCCCATGAACTAAATCAGCCGCTGTCCGTCATTAAAACCGCCAGCAATTATTTTATGCGAAAAATCAGCAAAAATGAAAAGATTGATGATGAAACCCTTTTTACCATGTCAAAGGAGATCGACAGTTATGTTGATCGCGCTACGAACATTATCAATCACATGCGACAGTTCGGCCGCAAGTCGGATTTGACCATGGAGCCGGTTCAGGTCAATGACCTGCTGAAAAATGCGTTTCAGATTTTCAGCCAGCAGTTGAAGCTAAGGGAAATCGAAGTGGTCTGGACGATTGAAAAGGACCTGCCGGAAATAATGGCGGACCCCGGCCGCCTGGAACAGGTGTTCATCAACCTGCTCATCAATGCCCGGGACGCCATTGAAGACCGCTGGCATAATCAAAAAACCGGCAAAGACGACAAATGCATTACCCTGAAAACGGTTTCTGAAGGCAAGACCGTCATCATTGAGGTTCGTGATACGGGCACGGGAATTCCCGAATCCATTTCCGACAAGATATTTGAACCTTTTTTCACAACCAAAAAAGTAGGCCAGGGCACCGGGCTGGGACTATCCATCAGCTACGGCATCATTAAGGATTGCGGCGGCAGCATCCAGGCATTATCCGGCAAGGAAGGCGGCGCCCGCTTTATCATCAAATTTCCGATACCCGATCCGCCGAAAAGCTGACCTGAATTCCCCACTATCAAAGAATCGGTCCATTTTAGATTAAATTTTCCTCTCTGAAAAAAATTCTTGACAGTTTATTTTTCTTTCAGCATAATCCATACCAATATGATATAGATTAAAAAGGTCTGATAAAAATCCATTATAGATGAGGAGACCATGAAACTATCGACCCGCAGCCGCTACGGCACCAGAATTCTGGTGGATCTGGCAAACCATCAGAACCAGGGACCCGTGCAAATCGGTGAGATTTCCAAACGGCAGGGAATTTCCGTAAAATACCTGGAACAGCTCATTCGGCCGCTTAAAGAGGCCGAACTGGTTACCAGCGTCAGGGGGCCCAAGGGTGGACACGTCATGGCAAAAAAACCGAAAGATGTCACCCTGGGACAAATCGTACGCCTGTTCGAAGGCCAGGCCGAACTGGTAGAATGTATCAGCTGCCCGGAAAAATGCCCCATGTCCAACGATTGCCGGGTTCGTTTGGCCTGGATGGATGCGACCCAGGCACTTTACAACAAGCTGGACACAACCTCCATTGCAGATCTCTTAAAAGCCGATACCCACACAAACGGCGCCAAAGAGGCCTGCCGCCCGGTCCGCAAACCCAAACCGTCTTAACCGCAGCTTTCAGATTAAAGTGGATTCTGCCGCTATGGATAAAAATATTTTTGCCGGGTCGGAAAGTTTTCCTTACACCGCCACGGATAGCAGAACGTCTAACGAAAGTTTTGGGACAGTTCCCATAAACCATATTCACCAAAGAGTAAAAAATTAACACAGGAGGGTATTCATGAAAAAAGTAGTTATTTTAGGTTCCGGCGCCGGCGGCACCATCGTTGCCAGCAAACTGCGGAAAGAATTAAGTGAATCTGAGTGGCAGATCACGATCATCGACAACGATGAAATCCATCACTATCAACCCGGATGGCTGTTCATACCTTTCGGCATCTACACCGCCCAGGACTGCCAAAAACCCAAAAGAGATTTTATTCCCAGAAGGGTCGATTTTGTGTACGATGAAATCGTGGGCGTCAATCCGGACAAACGCCAGGTGTCGGGGAAAAAGGCGACATATAATTATGACTGGCTGGTCATTGCCTCGGGATGCCGGATTGTTCCCGAAGAAGTCGAAGGCATGATGGATGACTGGCACGGCAACATTCATGACTTTTATACCCTTGAAGGCGCACTCGCGCTTCGCAAGAAAATGAAATATTTCAATTCCGGGCGAGTTGTCCTGAACATTGCGGAACTCCCCTATAAATGCCCCGTCGCACCCCTTGAATTTATTTTTATGGCGGACTGGTTCTTTGCGCAAAACGGCTGCCGCGATAAAATTGAAATTGAATTGGTGACACCCATTGCCGGTGCTTTTTCCAAACCGATCGCATCCCGGATTCTAGGTGAAACGGCTGTCAAAAAAAACATTAAAGTGACCCCCAATTTTGATATCGCCCAGGTCAATGCAGAGGAAAAAACGTTGGAATCCCATAAGGGCGAAAAGGTTCCTTATGATCTGCTGATATCCATACCCCCCAACTTTGGGGCACAATATATCGCCGATTCCGGAATGGGCGACCCCTTGTGTTTCGTGAATACCGACCACTTTACCTTAAAAGCCAAAAATTATGATCACATTTATGTTGTCGGCGATGCCACCAATGTGCCGGCTTCAAAAGCAGGCGCCGTTGCCCACTACCAGTCTGAAACTGTTGTGGATAACCTGGTCCGCGAAATAGAGGGGCAGGAGCCCAAACCGACCTTTGACGGACATGCCACCTGCTTTATCTGCTCGGGGTATGAAAAGGCGATTCTGATCGATTTTAATTACAAGGTCGAGCCCCTTCCCGGCAAGTTCCCCTTCCCGGGACTCGGCCCCTTCTCCCTGCTGGGAGACAGTAATTTTAATTACTGGGGCAAGATGATGTTCAAGTGGGTGTACTGGAATATGATGCTCAAGGGTATTGACCTGCCGCTGGAAGAGCAGATGATGATGGCCGGCAAGATGCGGCCCAGTCTCGTGACAGGATAAGGAGGCCGCCATGACAAACGAAGAATTGATTTTAGAACGACTGGGTCGGATTGAAACTCAGCTCGCACCACTGGTGCAGACGGCACGGGGGGTGAATGAACTTAAGGAAGATCTGATGCCGCTGAGTCATCAGTTCGTCAAAATGATGATCACTGAGCTGCAGGATGTCGAATCCAGCTTCCAGATGGAAGATCTGCTGGAGCTGTTCAAACGGATGCTTCGCAGCGTAAAAGATATTACCTTTGCGCTGAATCAACTGCAGCTTGTCATCGATTTTATCACCACCCTGGAACCGCTGTTGAAATCATCCGTGCCAAAGCTGATTCACTACCTGGATGATCTCGAACAAAAAGGCGTTCTGCGCGTTATCCAGTCCATGCTGGATGTTCGTGCCAAAGTTGCCGACGCCTACTCGCCCGAAGATATCGACCAGATCGGTGATGTGTTTGTCGCCCTGCTGGGTCTGGCCAAGAAACTTTCCGATCCCCGTGCAATGGCCTTCCTGGAGAAGGCGGCCGGGATACCCTCCCAGCTGGACCTGGTGAACTGCAAGGATGTCGGACCCTTTGGCCTGATTTCGGTCAGCGCCACCAAAGACGTCAAACAGGGGTTGGGGGTATTGATGGAACTGACCCGCGCCCTGGGCAAACTGAAAATGCCCGATGAAGCCGATGTGCCTGAAATACAGCCAGCCGGCACCGAAGCATAAAGCGCAACTGTTATAACGGAAAAAGCGCCGGGAAAGAAATTTTTTGTTGCAACCCTTAACAAACCCGTTGCTGGACAGAAATTGATTCCGGCGCTTTTTCTAAGGGGTTTCGTTATTCAGGGATCGGAAATAACCGCCCCCTGCAGCAATGTTTAAACCGGTTTTTATTCACGATTCCGGACATCTTATGGCAGCTGAAAAAATATTACTGGTAGATGATGAAGAAGGCATCCGCAAGGTTTTGGGAATATCCCTGGCCGATATCGGATACGACGTTCTCACAGCTGAAAACGGCGAAAAAGCCTTGCGCATCTTCAAAGAATTTCAGCCCCCGGTGGTCTTAACCGACATCAAAATGCCCGGAATGGACGGCATTGAGCTGCTGCACAAAATCAAGACGGAAAATCCTGAAACGGAAGTCATCATGATAACCGGCCATGGTGATATGAACCTGGCCATTACAAGCTTGAAATATGAAGCAACCGATTTCATCAGCAAACCCATCAACCAGGATGTGCTGGAAATAGCACTCAACCGCGCGCACGAAAAAATATCCATGCGCCGTCAGATCAAAGAATATACTGAAAACCTTGAACAGCTGGTACGTGAAAAGTCCGCTAAAATTGTAGAGATCGAAAGACAGGCGGCCGTCGGGCAAACGGTTGCGGGCCTGGCACACGGCATCAAAAATCTTATTACCGCCCTTGAGGGCGGCATGTATATGTTAAGTTCCGGCTTAAGCCAAAGCAGCACTGATCGTATCCAGAAGGGTCTGGAAATGCTGACGCGCAATATCGAGCGGATTTCAACTTTTGTGAAAGCATTTTTAAGCTTTTCCAGGGGACGTGAAATTAAGGTTAAACTTAGCAACCCCGCTGAAATCGCAAAAGAAGTTGTGGAGTTATATTCAGTTAAAGCACGCAAGCTGGGTATAGAGCTTAATAATGAATGCTCCGGCAATATTAAACCTGCCCCAATAGATTATGAAAGCATGCATGAATGCCTGACGAATCTGGTAGGCAATGCCATTGACGCCTGCCACCTAAGCGAAAAGGGCCGCAGAACGCATGTAACCGTTCGAACTTTTGAAGAAAATGAGACTGTTATCTATGAGGTTGTTGACGATGGGTGTGGCATGGATTACGAGGTCAAGAAAAAGGTGTTTACCACTTTTTTCACAACCAAAGGGCTGGGAGGATCCGGTATAGGGTTGTTAATGACAAAGAAAATAATCCAAGAACACGGCGGCGCCATAGACCTAAAAACCGAGCCTGGGGAAGGTTCAACTTTCCGTATCACATTACATAGAAAACGCTTGCCCAAAACGATCGATAATAAAGCCAAGGACATTGGACGCTAACCACATAAGAATTTATGAGTAAAAATAAAAAAATCCTGATTGTGGATGACGAATTGGATATTGTGACCTATTTTGAAGCGCTTTTCCAGGACGGCGGCTATGATACGATAACCGCTTTTAACGGCGAACAGGGCTTTGAGATAGCCAAATCGGAAAAACCAGACCTGATCACGCTGGACATAACCATGCCGGTTCAATCCGGAGTTCGAACATATTGTCAATATAAAATAGATATTACATTAAAAAACACCCCGGTAATCATCATAACCGCCGCTGACGATTCCATGAGCAGTTTCCTTGAGAAACTCAATGGGATTACCGGCCCGGAGGGGTTTGTGAATAAACCCGTTGACCCTGAAAAGCTGTTACAGAAGGTCGCTGCGCTTTTGTCGGTTAAGATCAATTAGTCTGTAAATATGGACCGCAGTCCCTATTTCCAAGGTTGGTTTCAACATTAAGTTTCCATTTTTTATATGAGGTAATTTCTACAGTAAAGGAGAGGAAAAATGGCACACGCATCTGAAAAAAGAATTCTGGTGGTGGAAGATGAGCCGGATGTTCGAAGTTTTCTGGCTGCCTGTTTAGAAGACGCTGGCTTTAACGTTGAAACAGCAGTCGATGGTGTTGACGCGCTTGAAAAGATAGACGCATATACGCCGGATTTAATGACTCTTGATATGGTTATGCCCAGGCTATCGGGTGTCAAGGTCATCCGTAAACTGCGGACAATCGAAAGATGGGCTAAATTGCCGGTAATTGTTATCACCGCACATGCTCACGACGAACTCGGAAGTGAAGAAATAAAAGGATTCAATGCCATGACATCCGGATTGCGCCCCAGAATTACAATGGAAAAACCGATTTCACCGGCCAATCTGATCAAAACAATTTGTAAGATCCTAGATGTTGAAGTGGATACTGGTCAGGCAACCGACGATGCCATGGATTCCGAACGCAGATCAATCATGAAGTTATTAAATGAAACCGATTCCGCTACCCTTAAACGGATTCGCGCAATATTGAACACATAATATCGTTACTGTTATTCAGTATCGGCGGCGATTTAAGTAAGGCCGCGGCAACGAAATTTTTATTATAGCCGGTACATTCGTTTGTAATGGGCCGGTTTTTTTATGCCGTGAATTTTGATCTTATCGCAACCGAAAGAAAACATTACATTTTTTATCTTTAATAAAATATTTTGTTGTTTTGAAAAAAAAGTTTGACTTTCGACTACTTTCTTGACTAATAAGATCGGGAAGTTTTTCGACTATATAAGTCAAGAAAGATTTGCCATGTATTACTGGACGCAAAAAAGGAATCAATATGCCTTGCGGGCAATTTATGAGCTATCCAAATGCATTGGCAAAGGCCCAAAAAAAATTTTAGAAATTAGCCGGGCACAGGCAATTCCGTTACGATTTTTAGAGGTTATCCTTGGCCAGTTGAAAGGGAGTGGGCTTGTAAGGTCTAAGCGCGGGTTTTATGGCGGGTATTATTTGGTCGGGTCTCCGAAAGAAATTACTGTTGGAGACATATTCAGATTTATGACGCGCCATTTGACGCCTTCCGATTGTATTTCCTGTGTGTCGATATCAAAGTGCCCCTTGGTCGGCAACTGCGCCTTTGCTTCCATGTGGCACAAAGTCAATGCTGCAATTTTTAATATCTATGATACGACCACCATACAAGACCTGCTCGACAATGATGCCAATAATAGCTCATAACATATTTGCTTCATGAGAATATTTGACGATTAATAGGGATAAAATATGAAAACTGCAAGACCGCTGCTACGACAGGTTGGAATCTTGGTCGCCGTTGCTCTATTCTCTATTACCGGTCTCGGAGCCCAGGGAGTTCAGAAACTGCTTGAAGGTTCTGAAGAAATACGGGCCGATATCATTCCAATTGATTCCATGAGGGTGTTTGGACGCCTTGAAAGGCCGGAAGTTGTATTTCTTCATGATAAACATACTGACGCCATTGAAAAGCAGAATAAAGACTGCCAGGCATGCCACCAGATGGAAAACAATCGACTGGTTCCTAAATTTAAGCGGCTGAAAGATACTGACAAACAAGCAGTAATGGATATTTATCATACCAATTGTATCGGGTGCCATAAAGAAACATCTGCGACGGGCAAAAAAGCAGGGCCGATTGAAACTTGCGGCGAATGTCATCCTAAAAAAAACCTGTTAATATCTTCTAGGCAGCCCATCTCCTTTGATCACTCGCTCCATTACCGTCATGCCGAAGCGAATAAAGACCAAAGGACCAATAAAGGCGACTGTGCACTGTGTCACCACGAATATAATGAAAAGACAAAGAAGCTGTTTTACGCCAAAGAAAAGGAGGGGTCCTGTCGCTATTGCCACAAAAAAACAACCGAAGAGAATCGTTCATCCATGAAACTGGCATCCCATGATGCCTGCATCGATTGCCACCGAAAAAAAGTGGCCGTAAAAATAGAATCAGGTCCTGTTAAATGCATGGGCTGTCACGACCATGAAATGCAAAAGAAAATTGAAAAGATTGAAGTCGTCCCCAGAATGGAGCGAAAACAGCCTGATTTTGTCCTAATCCGGGTAAAAACTCCAGGCCCAAACAAGGAAGGCCCGTCTTTCAGAATGAATCCCGCACCTTTCAACCACAAAGCCCATGAAACTTATAACAACACGTGTATTGTGTGTCATCACGAAAGTTTGCAATCCTGTGTCCAATGCCATACCTCGGAGGGCGCAAAAGAGGGGAAATTTATTAAGCTTGAAAGTGCCATGCATCTGAAGGCTAAAGAACAAAGCTGTCTCGGTTGCCATGAAACAAATCAGCGCAAACCGGAATGTGCGGCCTGCCATGCGTTTTTAGCAAAAGACCGCCGGCCGGAGTCAACCACCTGCCAGTTGTGTCATATGAATCCGTTAAGCGGTGTTTCAAAAAATATCGCGCAGGATGAACGCCAGATTGCAGAGATGCTGCTCAATTCAAGAAAGACCAAAGTCTTAACATATAATGCTGAAGATATTCCGGAAAAAGTTGTTATCAAAGCGCTTTCTGAAAAATACGAGGCGGTTGAACTTCCCCATCGCAAGATTATCCATACGCTCTTAAATAACATCAAGGATAGTAAGCTGGCAGGCTATTATCATAGCGATCAGGGAACGATCTGCCAGGGCTGTCACCATAACAGCCCGGTTGCCAAGAAGCCGCCTAACTGCGGAAGCTGCCACGGCAAACCGTTTGATGAAAGCAACGCTTTCAGACCCGGACTCATGGGAGCTTTTCACCAGCAGTGCATGGGATGCCACCAGGTGCTGAAACTTGTAAAACCAACGTCGACCGGGTGTACCGATTGTCATAAGCTAAAAAGGGTCTGAAAATAGCCTGTTAGAATCTCTGTGAGGAGTCTTGTATGTCCATATCACGCAGAAAATTTATTGGCTGGATGAGTGCGGCAGGGCTGGGCGCCACTTTTGGAAAGTCGGCCCATGCTGCTGCAAACAAGCAATTTAAAGGCTATCCTGATAGCGTTGGCGTTCTCTTTGACAACGTATTGTGCATCGGGTGTCGAAACTGTGAAGCAGGCTGCAACAAAGTCAATGAATTGCCACCGCCGAGCCAGCCCTTTGATGATCTTTCAGTTCTTGCCAAAAAAAGGAGAACAAGCAGTAAGGCCTATACGGTAGTTAACCGTTATGAAAATACCCATAGTAAAAAAAGCCCCATATTTCGCAAGATACAGTGCAATCACTGCCTGGAGCCTGCCTGTGCATCAGCATGTTTTGTAAGGGCGTTTACCAAAACGAAAGAAGGAGCGGTTGTTTATGATGCTTCCGTGTGCGTCGGCTGCCGCTATTGCATGATTGCCTGTCCCTTTGAAATACCAGCTTATGAATACGATGAACCCCTTACCCCCCGGATCAGAAAGTGTACCATGTGCCATCCCCGGGTCATTGAGGGCAAGCTTCCCGGTTGTGTGGAAGCCTGTCCAACAGAGTCCCTCACATTCGGCAAACGCAAAGATTTAATCAATATCGCCCGGGAACGCATCAAAAAGTTTCCGGACCGTTATGTGGATCATATTTATGGGGAACACGAGATGGGCGGGACGAACTGGCTTTATCTTTCAGGCGCCCCGTACAAAGAAATAGGAATGCGCGAAGATCTCGGAACCGTTCCTGCTCCTGAACTGACCGCCGGCGTTCTAGGCGCTGTTCCAATTGTCGTCGGCCTTTGGCCGGTACTCCTGACCGGAGTTTATGCCATGACCAAGCGCAAGGAGCAAATCGCCCAAAAAGAAAAAGAACAGGCCGTTTTCCATGCCCTGCAAAAGGCCGATGCGGCGGCGCAGTTAAAACTTTCCGAAGCCTTGACAAAAGCCCAAAAAGAAAAAGAGGTCGCCATACAAAAAGAAGTGAAAAAGGCGCTTGCTGAAGTTCAAAAGGTACAAAAAGAGGAGGGGTCCTGATGTCAGACGAAACCACAACTGCCGCAAAATCGTATTTTACCCCCTTTAATGCGATTGCTGGCATTATCGTCATCATTGGCTTAATTTTGACGGGCATTCGGTTTGCCGGAGGTTTGGCTGCGGTAACCAACTTGTCGGATTATAATCCCTGGGGGATATGGATAGGTTTTGATCTGCTCGTTGGCGTTGCCCTTGCAGCCGGCGGCTATGTTACGTCGGCGGCAGTCTATCTGTTCGGAATGAAAAAATACCATTCCGCAGTAAGGCCCGCCATCCTTACCGGCTTTTTAGGATACGCGCTGGTCGTCCTTGCGCTCCATTATGATGTGGGCAGACCCTGGCGGCTGCCTTATCCCTTTATCATTCAGCAGGGCACCACATCCCTCCTTTTTGAAGTGGCTGCCTGCGTCGCGCTTTATCTTACCGTTCTTTTTCTGGAGTTCTCGCCTGCCGCACTTGAATGGCTGGGATTGAGCAAGCTGAGAAACCTGATCCACAAACTTACCCTGGTGCTTACCATATTTGGCGTCATCCTTTCCACCCTGCACCAATCATCACTTGGCGCCCTTTTTCTGATTGCGCCGTCAAAACTGCACCCCCTCTGGTACTCGTCTTATCTGCCCATTTACTTTTTCGTAACAAGCATGATTGCCGGATTGTCCATGGTCATTTTTGAAAGTACGCTTTCGCATAAATTTTTCTCCGCTAAAATGGATGAAGATCACCTTAAAGCAGAAAGCCTGATTCCTTTTGGATTCGGAAAGGCGGCCGCATGGATTTTAGCAGGCTATTTCGCGATCAAAGTAATCGGAATCTCGACGGGCAATCACTGGCAGCTGCTTGCGACCCCATATGGACTCTGGTTTCTTGTGGAGCTTCTTGGTTTTGTCACCCTCCCCTGTTTCCTTTATGCCGTCGGCGTACGGGACAAGAACCTGACATTGATCAAGTGGACTTCAGCCTGGACCGTTCTGGGTATTATCGTCAACCGGTTCAATATATGTCTGGTGGCGTTTAATTATCATCTGCCAAGCGACGAGAGATATTTTCCGCACTGGATGGAAATCGGCATTTCAATTTTTATCGTCACACTGGGCCTGATTGCCTTTAAGTTTATCGTAACCCAAATGCCAATCTTTTATAAGCACCCTGATTATGAAGATGAGCATTGATTGATATTTTTTACTAGGAGCTATCAGCAATGGACGGATCTTTTTATACACTTCAGGAGTTCATGACACACACGGAAGGTGTCACCTATGTATTGATTGTGGTTATCCTTTTGGGAATGTTAGGGTTCTGGAACTTTCTGGTTGAAAGGGATCAAGACGAGTAAAAGGAGACTGAAATGTATCAGTTCGTAACCGGCCCCCTGCTATGGCTGTCATTTGCAATTTTCATTATCGGCTGCATCGTTCGCATCATACGTTATGTTAAAGGTCTCAACTGGCAGGCCGACAGAGTTGCCTACACCGCTCACTTTTCATACGGGATGAAGGGGGCGGTGAGATCCGTTGTCTTCTGGCTGCTTCCATTCGGCACCCGCAGCTGGAGAAAAAATCCATTCTTCACGGCTCTTTTCCTTGTTTTCCACACCGGTTTGCTGATTACGCCAATCTTTCTAACAGCGCATAACATTATTCTCAAGGAAAGATGGGGGTTCAGCTTCTGGACAATCCCGGAATCGGCAGCTGATCTACTGACAATTGCCTTGATTGTTGCCTCAATTTTTATTATCCTAAGAAGAATCGCGCTGCCCGAAGTCAGGATTCTTACGACTGTTTATGATTTTGCAGTCATCATTATAGCGGTTGCACCCTTTGTTACCGGATTCATTGCGCATCATATGGCGTCCGATTATAAGCTCTGGACGATTTTGCACATCATCTGCGGTGAAATCATGTTGATTGCCATCCCCTTCACAAAATTGTCTCATTTTGTTTTATTCTTTATGTCAAGAGGTCAGCTGGGAATGGACTACGGCATCAAACGGGGCGGGATGAAGGGCAAAGGGTTTGCCTGGTAATTTTTTAACAATAAAAACTTGGGGAATGAATCATTATGCCGGAAGGAATACTCTGCAATAAGAAAATGGTGGACACCAAGGAACAGCTCGATGCGCTTTTGGCTGATGCCGGCGGCGCCCAGTATTATAAAGAGATGAAACAGCTTGATGTCGATAGCGATGCATTGTGGGTAACGATTCAAAAGTCGCTTAAGTCGCGATTAAAAACGTGGCTGGAGATATGCGCCCACTGCGGTATGTGTGCGGAAAGCTGTTTTTATTATACTGCCAACAACAGAGATCCCAGGCAGGTGCCGTCATACAAGATTCAGTCGACCCTGGGCGAATTGGTAAAGCGCAAAGGCAAAGTGGACAATACTTTCATGCAGGTGTGCATGGACACGGCATTCTCGAAGTGCTCCTGCTGCACCCGCTGCGGAGTCTATTGCCCATTCGGCATCGACATGGGGGTCATGTTTGGTTATCTTCGCGGCCTTCTCTTTTCCCAGGGATTTACTCCATGGGAAATGAAGATCGGAACGGGGATGCACCGGATCTATAAAGCCCAGATGGATGTTACCACAGAAGACTGGCTTGATACTTGCGAATGGATGGCGGAAGAATGGGAAGAAGAATACCCCGGCCTGAAGATACCCGTCGACAAAGAGAATGCGGATATCCTGTATACGGTAAATGCCCGGGAGCCGAAGCATTACCCCCAGGATATTGCTGAAGCGGCTGTTCTGTTCCATCTGGCCGGGGAAAACTGGACCGTTCCCAGCGAGGGCTGGGAAGAGACCAGTCTCGCCATGTTCGCGGGCGACTGGGCGGCATGTAAAATGCAGGTCGAGAATGTGTACGCAGCCATGGACAGGTTAAAACCGAAACGGATGGTCGTAACGGAATGCGGCCACGCCTACCGGGCCACTGTCATTGAAGGCCCTTATTGGGCGGGGCTTAAATCAGGACAACCCCCGGTTGAAAGCTTTCATTATGTGGAATGGGTCGCGGAAGCGTTGCGAACCGGCAAATTGAAAATCGATCCCTCTAAGAAAATAAAAGAGCCTGTTACCTACCAGGATTCATGTAACTATATACGCAATGCCGGACTTGCCGATATTCCCAGGGAAATCATGAGCTATATTGCAGAAGACTTTAGGGAAATGACGCCCAACCGGGAGCATAACTTCTGTTGCGGCGGCGGGGGCGGGCTTAATGGAATCGGTCGATACCGTGAAGCGCGGAACATCGGCATGAAAGTTAAAAGGGACCAGATTCTTGCAACCGGGGCGAAGTTGGTTATTGCTCCTTGTCACAACTGCTGGGATGCCATCCGGGATATGGAAGAGATCTATCATATGGGAATTAAGTGGTCCTTTTTAAAACCCATTCTCATTAAAATGGTGGAGGTGCCCGAACATCTTAAACCAAGGGATGAAGGCTAAGTGCTTCGATTCGAAATTACTATAACGTATTTTGCATGATCAATTCAATGTAATTTTTCACTCAGCACTTAGTCCTGAGTGAGTAAATTCGTGATCGAATTTACATATCGATGGACTACATATCACTATTCATTTACAGGTGACGTATGTTTAAAAAAATTCTGTTTGCAACAACTGCTTCCCCTTCCTGTGACCATGCCGCCCGAGTGGCTTTTGACATGGCCAAGCGATACGGTTCTGAACTCACAGTTTTTCATGTTCTGGGGATCCCCTCAAGGGGATTCAGCCAGTTTGTAAAAGATGTGAGAACCGGCGAAACCGTATCATATAATGATGATTATCTCGAATGGGTAAAGGAGGAGATCAAAAACACCTATGCCAAACAGCTTAAAATGCATGAAAACTGTACAATAGAAGCGCTGACCGGAATTCCACACACCGAAATCTTAAGAGCCGCGCGCAAGGAAGACGCGGATCTTATCGTCATGGGCTCCACCACCAGGGAAGAAAATGAAGGCACCTATACCTACCGAAACATTGCGGGCAGCACCCTGCAAACTGTAACCAAGGCCGCCCGCTGTCCCGTTCTTGTCATTGGCCGGCCGGCGGCGTCATTCTGGGGCGGTTTTTCCGATATTGTATTTGGAACCGATTTTTCAAGGGCTGCGGATTCGGCTTTTATGTTTGCATATAAGGTGGCTAAAACGCTTGGATGTAAGTTGCATCTGTTCCACGCCTGTGACATTAGCGGCGTGCATGCCGGTAAGTTATTAGAACAGTATGAAATTGAAGACAATTTGCGGATAGCGCGAGAAAAAATAAGAAAAATGTATGTGCCCAGGATGAAAGGGTTTGATGATTATGAGATCGATGTATGGGAAGGAATACCCTACGTGGAGATCGTTAAGTATACCCGTGAAAGATCTGCCGATCTTATTGTCATGGCCCACCACACCAGGGAGCCGAGCCCTGAAAAGGCCCTGCTCGGAAGCACATTAGAGCAGGTTGTCTTGCGGGCGACTTGTCCGGTAGCAAGTGTGAACCGTCCTGATAAAGTTATAGACTTATAGGCAATCCGCGCTGAAATGTATTTTACTTGATGGTAAGGAGGGCGTTAAGATGGCAAAAAAAATTTTAATTGTCGATGATGATCCCAATATCGTTACCTACCTCGAAGATATTTTTACCGACAACGGCTATGAAACGTGTGTAGCCGCAGATGGTTCTGAAGCAATGACAGTTGTTAAAAAAGAAAAACCGGATCTGATAACGCTTGATCTGGAAATGCCGGAGGAGTGGGGGCCCAGATTTTACCGCAAGCTTACCAAAGAGGAAGAATTTAAGAATATTCCCGTAATAGTGATCAGCGGTTTGACCGGTAGCAAATATGCCATCCAAAAGGCGATAGCCAGCATCCACAAACCGTTCGACCGCGACCAGTTGCTGAAAATTGTAAAAGAGGCCATCGGCTGAAGATGTATATGATCTTTAATCTGGGCTTCCTTCATTGGTTAAATAATGTTTAAGCGGTATTGAAGATTATTATGTGAATGTTACCAATAAATTACATTATAAAGTTTAATACAAATGGCAACAGACAATTCCGTATTGATTTTGGACAAGGATAAAGAACTGTGCCATGCTTTGGGAAAACATTTGGCCAGATACGGTTATGATGTCATTCAACCGGAAACCGGTCAAACGGCCCTGTCTGCAATCTCAAAACATTTACCCGCCATTGTCTTATCCGGAATCGATTTAGCAGATATTACAGGCACTGAACTTCTGTTAGAAACAAAACAAAGCTTTCCCGCAATTCAAATGATAATGATGGTTGCGGAAGGTGATTTAGACTCGGCTTTAGAATGCCTGCGGTTAGGGGCATCGGATTATCTAACTAAACCGATTAACAGCGAAGCCCTCAAGATCGCCCTTCAAAGGGCATATGAGAAGCGAAAAATATGGTTTAATAATGTAAAATATAAAATGGAGCTCGAAATAGCCAGAAAAAACAATGCATTATTTCAACAACTCTTCGATGAAGTGCCGTGTTATATTTCTATACAAGATGTCAATTTCAGGCTGACGGGCGCTAACAAGCGGTTTAAAAATGATTTTGGTGATCATGTCGGATTCTTCTGCTATAAAATTTACAAGCACAGGGATGAGCCCTGCCGTGATTGCCCGGTGGAAGCCACCTTTGAAGATGGGGTCCCCCACCAAACAGAAGAGGTGGTTACCTCGCAACATGGAGAGCAATATAATGTGTTGACCTGGACCGCCCCTTTGCGGGATGAAACCGGCAAAATTACCGAGGTCATGGAAATGTCGACCAACATCACTCAAATCCGGAAGCTGCAAAGCCATTTAACATCCCTTGGCCTTTTGGTTGGATCCATGTCTCACGGAATACGGGGCGTATTAACAGCCCTTGACGGAGGCATTTATAGTCTCGAAAAAGGCCTTAAAAACGGAAACAAACAAAAAATTGATGACGCCTTGGAAGTTGTCAAGAACATGGTCCACCGTATCAAGACCATGGTGCTTGATATCCTCTATTATACTAAGGACAGGGATTTGAACTGGACCCGGGTCAATGTCAAGGACTTTTCAAATCAGATAGCTACGATCAGCAAACCGAAAGCTAAAAAACACAACATCGAGTTTGTTTATGACTTAAATTGCACTGAGTCACCGATAGAAATTGACCCCGGCACGGTTAGTTCAGCGATTGTAAATATCCTTGAAAATGCTATAGATGCCTGCGTAGATGACAGGTCTGATAAAAAAACGCACCAGGTGATCTTCAGGGTAAATGAGAACGAAGATCATGTTATTTTTGAAACACTAGACAATGGCATTGGCATGGACAGGCAGACACGGGAGAATCTGTTCACCCTTTTCTTTTCTTCAAAAGGGAACAGAGGCACCGGGCTGGGGCTTTTCGTCGCCAACCAGATTATCGAGCAACATGGTGGTTCAATTGAAGTAGCTTCAGAACCAGGAAAGGGGTCACAATTTAGGATAATACTATTCAAGGAGTTGCCCGAATCAGTTAAAGAAAAGAAGAGCCAGGAATAACGTTCGCAACTGAAAAGCAGGAATAAACATCTGCTTAAGTTGCAAAGATTCGAGTGATTCAAAGCTAAATTTGATCCCCAACCAGCCGGACCTCCTTCTCTCACAACTATCACCCCCTTATATTTCAGAAGAGGGAAAAAGACCATCACAGACTTTCCACAGGCCGTCTTCCTTTACCACGAGGATGAGCTCGTCAACTTTATAAGTTTCCCCGATCAGAAAAAATTTTGCAACCAGTGCGTAAATCGGGTTTATGGAAACCTTTCTTGTGGCAGTTAGTTTAACCTCAGCAGTGGTATCGTCAATTCGACGGGTATGGGTTTCAATGTGGTAAAGCATATATTTCATGTTATTTAAGCCGAACCCGCGATCCCTGGCCTCTTGGGTCACACTCTGGATATATTTTTCTACCACACTGCCCTCATCCATTTCCAAATTTTTACTACAAAGGAGAGACGACATCGCGGGGTCGATCCGGTAAAATGCCTTGGCAAATTCAACCGCTGCCCTGCCCGGTGTCGGTGTACAATCAGCCAGGATCAATATTACCTGCAAAATAATTCCCAAAAATACAGCCACCGCAACCGGTACATATAATTTATATTTAACCACTTACCATACCTCCTTTTTTTCTGGTCAATCAAAGCATCAGCCAGCAAGTTTAAACTCCAGCCCTTTTGGAGGGGTGGAAAATTGGCACCGGATCGATTCAATCGATCGCATTTTCAGGTACCACGAAAATGATCTTTAGACAATATTTTTTCAATAAGTTGTGAACTACACTTGATTTTTCCGTCAGTGCCGGAAATCGAAATTAAATAAATAATTCTGCTTGACTTATAAATTCTATTTGCTAATTATGCCAATATTATTTTTGCAAAAACTGTCTATGATTTATTTTGCTAAGCATAATATGTTTATGCAAATAACTGATCAAGGTTAAACCAAATGGATTTTTCAAGTAAAACATTCTCGGTGGCCCAGGTCGCCAATATATGCGGCGTGAACCGCAACACGGTCGGTTTATGGATACGATCCGGCAAACTCTCTGCTTTGCGCGTTGGGAAAAAATATGCAATCCGTTTTGAAGAATTGATCTTTTTTATGAAATCAACCGGCCAGAAAATCCCTGAAGCGCTTGGGGGCAAGAACCTAAAAGGACCGTTTTTTAGATCCCATCAATATTGCTGGCAATATTTTCAGGGGGAAAAAACAAACTGCAACTGCGAAAATTGTACGGTTTTTAACAATCGGCTGGATGTCTGTTTCATCGGTAAAGCCAGCAGTGCCCTGGCGTGCGGCGGAGTATGCAATGCCTGCGAATTTTATCAAGAAACTTATTTTGCCAAAATACAATTTATCCACCAAATAGATTTTCCCGCTGCAGTCTGTAAAGATTTATATTTTTGGGGGGGCAATAACAAATGGGCAGAACTATGCGAGGTGATGGAGGAAGATCTGGTGGGGATGGGTATTGAAAAAATATGTCATCCTGATTCGCTGGAAAAGGTTATTTCCAACAATAAAAAGAGGGCCTTGGGAGATCATTCGGCACCACGGACCGATCAGATTTTTTTAAAAAATTCTAAACTGAATAAAATTGAAGCCCATATTGACGTTTTTCCGCTGAAAGAACCTAGCGGCGCTTGGCTTTTACTGGCGGAACCGGTTAAAATATAAAGTTTATTGTCTGTGTTAAAAAACAAAATAAAAGCTAAAATCAAGCATTCTGATAATTTTTAGGAGGGCGCATGACAAATTCAGCCAGCTGGGACTGGGAAGTCGGCAAACGGGTGATTGCCGATATCAGCGAGTGGAAAAAAAATTATGAATACATGGAAGAGCTGCAGGTCAGCCCGGATGGCGAAAAGGTAGCTGCCATCATCAAGAATGAATCGGCTGAATTCAGCCTCTGTGAAAACGGCACACCCTGGGAAAACACCTTTGACAAGATCTGGCACGCAAAGTTTACACCGGACAATCGCCTCACTGCTTTGGTATCCGATACGGGAGAGTGGACCGTCGCTGTGGATGGAGAACCATGGGAAAACCGGTTTGAATATGTGTGGGACACCCAATTCGGACCCGACGGCAGCGGCATTGCTGTGTCTTGCCAGAAAGCGAGAAAATATTTTGCGGCTGCCAACGACACCCCCTGGCAAGAAAGCTTCCTTTCCATGACCAATCTTACGGTCAGTCCGGACGGCAAGGGGCTGGCAGCCGTGGTCCAGACGGTTCCTTTCAATGAAGCTGAAATTTATAAATTTCAGGAAGGGTGTTATTCGGTAGCGGTTGACGGAAAAGTCTGGGACAAAAACTTTGTAAATGTCTGGGATCTTGCCTTCAGCAAGGATGGTAAGCATGTTGCCGCAGAAGTCCGCACGTCTCTTTATGACTATACCATTGCCGTGGATGGTGCCTGCTGGAATCAGAACTACGCCACCGTCTGGAAACCCATGTTCAGCCCGGCCGACGGCAGTGTAACCGCTCCGGTAAAAACACCGGGGGGATGGACCCTGGCCCGGGACGGAAAGCCCCTGTGGAATCGGGGCTTTGTTCAATTGTGGCAGCACATGTACAGTTCGGACGGAAAGAACCTCGCTGCCATTGTGGCGCCCAAATTCGGGCGCTGGACCGTTGCCGTCAATGAAACCCCCTGGGACCTGACATTCGGCGATCTGGTTATTGATGCGGTTTTCA
This sequence comes from Desulfobacterales bacterium, assembly GCA_029211065.1. Lineage (NCBI taxonomy): Bacteria > Pseudomonadati > Thermodesulfobacteriota > Desulfobacteria > Desulfobacterales > Desulfobacterales bacterium. The sequence goes on along the minus strand of JARGFK010000029.1, from coordinate 24,682 downwards.
GCCCGGACGGCAGCCGCGTGGCCTGCATAGGTAAAGAAGGTGAGCGCTGGGCGGTAGTGGTTGACGGCAAGGCCTGGAATGAAAGATTTGATATGGTCTGGCAGCCGGTTTTCAGCCCCGACAATAAGCATGTGGCTGCCAAAGTTGAAAAAAACGGCCGCTACCAGATTTTGGTTGACGGGCGGGCCCTGAAATCGCAATTCAGCCAGGCTTGGAACCCCTGTTTCAGTCCGGATGGAAGCAAACTGCTGGTGCGGGGTATCGGCAGCGATGATAATCAAGGAAAATATTACCGGCAGGTTTTAGCGCTTACGGATATTATCGGCTAATAAGGAGAAGAATCCATGCATGCAATTTGCAATATTGTCAGCGGCCCGCTGGTCTGGGTTGCCTTTATCATTTTTATCGGCGGCAGTATTTACCGCTTGGTCTCAATGGCGTTGCTGGCAAAGAAAAAAGACCCGATGGTTTATGCTTACATGAATCCTAAGTTTGCCCTGCGGTCGATCTTTCACTGGATCATACCGTTTGCCAGCGTCAACTCCAGGAAAAACCCGATTTTAACGATCGTCACCTTTTTGTTTCATATCGGCTTCATCTTCGTGCCGATTTTTTTGTTTGCACATATCATTCTTTTTAAAGAGTCGTGGAACATCAGCTGGTGGTTTCTCTCTGACGGCGCAGCCGACTTTATGACGCTGATTGTGATTGCGGGGTGTGTGTTTTTCGCGGTTCGGCGCATCACGCAGCCGGAAGTCCGGTTTCTGACGTCCGCTTCCGACTTTGTGATCCTATCCATTATTGCGGCCCCGTTTGTAACCGGTTTCTGGACTTATCATCAGTGGGCCGGACATCAATGGATGGCGGTTCTCCACATGCTTTCAGGTGAAGTCATGCTGGCGGTCATTCCCTTTACCCGCCTGAGCCACATGCTGTTCTTCCCGTTTACGCGCGGCTACATGGGTTCTGAATTCGGCGCCGTCAGACATGTCAAGGACTGGTAAGAAAGATTTTTTCTCTATATAAGGAGTAACGATTATGGTTGAACCTGCAGTTAAAACTGAAGCCAAAACCAAAGTGTTTGACAAAGGCATCGAACAGGGTGCGGCCAAGCTGACCCCTGAAAAAATTGAACAGGTCATTAACAAGGTCTTAAGCAGTGAAACCGGTGCGCGCTTCAAGACCTATGTGGACACCTGCGTCCATTGCGGCCTGTGTTCCGAAGCCTGTCATTTTTATCTTTCCCACGACAATGATCCAAAGTTTTCACCGGCCGGCAAAGTTAAACAGACCATTTGGGAAGTGTTGAAAAAAAGGGGGAAGGTTTCACCGGACTTTATTAAACGCGCCTCTGAAATCGCCTCCACCGAATGCAACCTGTGCCGTCGCTGCGCCATGTACTGCCCCTTTGGAATCGACGTGGCCTACTTAATGCTGGTCATGCGCCGGATCTGTCACAAACTGGGGGTAACCCCGCAGTACATCCAGGATACCGCCCACAGCCACGCCGCCACCATGAATCAGATGTGGGTAAAGGATGACGAGTGGATTGACAGTCTCCAGTGGCAGGAAGAAGAGGCCCAGGATGAAATACCGAACCTGCGGATCCCGCTGGATAAAGAAGGCGCGGACATCTACTATTCCGTCATCGGCCCGGAACCGAAGTTTCGCGCCCAGCTGATTTACCAGGCGGCCGTTATCATGAATGCAGCCGGCGTGGATTGGACAATGCCGTCCCGTCCGGGTTGGGATAACAGCGATATGTGCATGTTCACCGGCGACAATGAAATGATGACCCGGCTGAAAAAGGTCCACTACGAATCCGCTTTCCGGCTGAAGGTCAAAAAAATCGTGATGGGTGAATGCGGACACGCCTTTCGCTCCATTTACGATGTGGGCAACCGGGCCCTGGGCTGGAAAACGACGCCCATTCCGGTCGTGCATGCCATCCAGTTTTATTATGAAATGCTGAAAGAGGGTAAACTGAAGATCGCCAAAAAATACGACAAACCGGTTACCTTTCATGATCCCTGCAACACGGTCCGGGGTCGCGGACTTCATGAAATGGGCCGTTATGTTACCCGGGCGGCCTGCAGCGAGTTTATCGAAATGCATCCGAACCGGGAGCACAATTACTGCTGCAGCGCCGGCGGCGGCGTCATCAACTGCGGCCCTCCCTTTAAGATGACCCGGGTGGAAGGTAATCGAATAAAGGCCGAGCAGCTTTTTGCAGCCAAAGCCCGGGGCGCTAAAACCATTATCGCGCCCTGCCATAACTGCCATGGCGGATTGGAAGATATTATTCACCATTATGGACTGGACATGGAGCTGAAGTTTCTGGGTGATATTCTTTACGAAGCAATCGAAAAACCGGCGGCATAGACCTGCCTGACGCAGCATGAGACCACTATTTAGAAGGATTTTAACAAGGGAGTGCACCTAATGAAAAAACGGACTCTGACGCTATCGATAATCTTAACAGTGATGGCTTCCATCATGGCTGTTTTCTCAGCCAGTTCCCAGGAAGACGTCAAATTTGTTAAGGACAGTGCGTTTACATCACGAATGCGGCCGCCTGTTCCTTTTACTCACGACAAACACAATGAAACCGCTCAGATAGAAGACTGCGGCGTCTGCCATCATGTCTACCAGGACGGCAAACGGGTCGACGGCGAAACATCCGAAGGCACCAGTTGTTCGGAGTGTCATACCCTGGAAAAGGGGAATAGCCCCATGCCGCTGGTAAGGGTGTATCACCTGCAGTGTAAAGGGTGTCATGTCGAAAAAAAGGCGGGCCCGATCCTCTGCAGTGATTGTCACCAAAAATAGTCCATACCGCATCCAAAAGAGAGGGTTATAATGGCAAAGAAAATTTTGGTCGTTGATGACGACCCCATCATCGTTAAATACCTGGTAACGCTTTTTACCGACAACGGCTACGAAACCTGCACCGCTTCCGACGGGGTGGCGGCCCTTGACGTTCTGAAAAAAGAAAAGCCGGACCTGATCACCCTCGACCTGCAAATGCCTGAAGAATGGGGAAGTCGATTTTACCGCAGGCTGACCAAGGAAAAGGACTTTAAGGACACCCCGGTGATCATCATCAGCGGTATGGCAGGCCAGCACGCTGCCAAAAGCGCGGTGGCTTACCTTTCCAAGCCCTTTGATCCGGACAAACTGCTGGGCATCGTTAAAAGTACGATCGGATAGCGGTTGATATTCGGCCCCGTTCGGCCGGCATCAAAGCGTTTCTCCCTACCGGACCCGGCATTCGCCGACCCAGGGTTGTGCGATGGATTGTAATGACATGAGTTCGCGCTCGTTATAGCAGCGGTCATGTTGCCGGAAAAATTCGGGGCTAAGCACGTCGGCCGGTTGACACTGCTGCAGGGCGTAAAGCGGGGCGCCGCTGATCAGACGGGAAATATTTTCAACCACGGTCGCATCGACCAGCGGTTTGATACAGGTGGTTTTAAATTCATATTCAACCGTTGCGGACATTACCAGGCGGATGCTTTCCAGCAGGGACGATGGGTTGAAGTCCTTCTGTATCAAGGGGTTGTAACTGAAAGGGTCTGTTTTGATATCCATGGCGATATAGTCAACCAGGGCATCATCCAGCAGTCGCTTTATAACCTGCGGACGGCTGCCGTTGGTGTCGAGTTTGACCGGATACCCCATCTGCTTGATCTTTTCACATACGGCCGCAAGATCGCTCTGGAGCGTCGGTTCCCCACCGGAAATGACCACTCCTTCCAAAAACCCCTTTCGTCTTTCAAGAAAACCATAAACCGTCTGCTCATCAAGTGTCGTCGCATCGTCCATACATCCCCTGGCTAGCTGGGGATTGTGGCAGTACGGACAGCTGAAGTTGCATCCCGTGGTGAACAAGACGCAGCTGATTTTGCCGGGATAATCAATGAGCGAGCTTTTCTGCAGACCGCCGAAAATCATACAAATATGTCCCTAATAGACGCCTTCAAAAAATAATTTAGGCCACCTTAAAGGTTTTTCTCATGGCATATTCGGCCTGTTTGCCTTGATTCCACTGTTTCACCGGCCGGAGGTATCCCACAACCCGTGAATAAATTTCGGTTTCGTGTCTGCATTTGGGGCAGGCCTCCTGCTCGCCGGTCAGATAACCGTGGGACGGGCAAATACTGAAAGTCGGGGTCAGGGTAAAATAGGGCAGCCGGTAATTGGCCGAAATTTTTCGGATCAGACTCTTGATGACACGGGTATCACTGACATTTTCACCCAGGAAAATATGCAACACGGTGCCGCCGGTATATTTTGCCTGGAGGTTGTCCTGGAGCATGAGGGTCTCAAAAATGTCGTCGGTATAGTTCACGGGCAGTTGCGTCGAATTGGTATAGTAGGGCGCCGCACCTTTTTGGGCGTCGCTTTCGTTGGCGCACTGCATTCCCGGGTACATTTTTTTGTCCAGCATGGCCAGGCGATAAGAAGTCCCCTCTGCCGGTGTTGCCTCCAGGTTAAAAATATCGCCGGTTTCTTCCTGAACCTGGGTGATGATGGCGCGGATGAAATCCATAACCTTTAAGGCAAACTGCTGTCCGGCCTGGCTGGCGATATTTTCCCCCAGAAAGTTTAAGCTGGCTTCATTCATACCGATAATCCCGATGGTAGAGAAATGGTTTTTCCAGTACAGGCCGCTTCGGTTCTTGATTTCCCGCAGATAAAACATGGAATAGGGATAAAGATTTTTATCGGTAAATTTTTCCAAAATCTTTCGTTTGATCGTCAGGCTCTTAATCGCCAGCTGCACGTTGTCTTTTAAACGACTGAAAAAATCATCCTCATTTTCGGCCAGAAATCCGATGCGGGGCAGATTGATGGTAACCACGCCGATGGATCCTGTCAGCGGGTTGGCGCCGAAAAGACCGCCGCCTCTTTTTAAAAGCTCGCGGTTGTCCAGCCGCAGCCGGCAGCACATGGAGCGGGCGTCTTCAGGCGACATGTCTGAATTAACAAAATTTGAAAAGTAGGGAATGCCGTACTTGCCTGTCATTTTCCAAATCGTGTCAATATTGGGGTTGTCCCAGTCAAAGTCTTTGGTAATGTTGTAGGTCGGAATCGGAAAGGTAAACACCCGGCCCTTGGCATCGCCCTCCATCATGACCTCGGCAAACGCCCGGTTGATCAGATCCATCTCCGGCTGGAAGTCGGCATAGGTCTCGGCTCGCTCTTTGCCCCCGATGACCACCGGCTGCTGGGCAAGGATGTCGGGGACATAAAGATCGAGGGTGATATTGGTAAATGGGGTTTGAAAGCCCACCCGTGTGGGAATATTGATGTTAAAAACAAATTCCTGAATGGCCTGTTTTACCTCGCTAAAATCGAGCCCGTCATAACGAACAAAGGGCGCCAGAAGCGTGTCAAAATTGGAAATGGCTTGGGCGCCGGCCGCTTCTCCTTGCAAGGTATAGAAAAAATTAACAATTTGACCGAGAGCGGAGCGCAGGTGCTTCGGCGGCGCACTTTCCACCTTGCCTTCGACCCCCTTGAATCCCTGTCTCAGCAGATCCTGCAGATCCCACCCCACACAGTAGACGGAAAGCAGGCTGAGATCATGAATATGAAGATCCCCGCTCTTATGGGCTCTCCTGATCTCGGGGGGATAGATGCTGTTGAGCCAGTACTCAGAGGTTACATCCGAAGAAATATAGTTGTTAAGCCCCTGCAGGGAGTAGCACATGTTGCTGTTTTCCTTTATTTTCCAGTCCAGCTTCTGGATGTAGTGATCCACCAGATCGATGTTTGCCTTGGTGGTGATGCTGCGGATCTGGGCGTGCTGCTCGCGATACAGGATGTATGCCTTGGCGGATTTATAATAAGGCGAATCCAGCAACACCCGTTCAACAATGTCCTGAATCTCTTCCACCTCGGGCACCTGCCCCAGGCGCAGTTCATGTGCCAGCGTCAGGACCCGCAGCGTCAATTTCCTTGCTTCGCGCTGATCAAATTCGGCAGTGGCTTTTCCTGCCTTTGCAATCGCACTGGTAATCTTTGCTGAATCAAAATCCAAAACCCGCCCGTCGCGCTTTTTTATCGTTTCAAACACGTGCATCCCCCCAACCGGCCTATATTGGTCCATAATTGTTGTGAATCATTCTGCGGCTAATTCCAACTATCCGAAGATGGAAAAAACGGCGCAACCAACTGTGCTGACATTATCGGATCCATACCATTGAAAACTGTTTGTACATATCTGCCTGTCTAAACAGATAGTGCCGAGAAAATTGTCCTCTGCTGAAACGTCAGGTTAAGACTGCCGGGCAGCCTTAAAAGACTCATTGGATTAAACTTTTTTAATCTGAAGATTTAAGAATTATATCATCTTGCGGAAACGCTTCTTTAAGACGGCAAGATGGTTTTTATCCCAACATATAGTTGTTTGTCAAGAAATAAATTCTACATATTGTGATTTGGTTTTACCTGTCTCTAAACCCGTAAACCGGCCCAAACACCATTCGATAATTATTTTTACAAAAAAACGGCTTCGGATAACGCGTTGTGAATACAACTAGAATTCCTTTCAGGGCGTTACCCATATATAGTCGGCGACATCACGGGTCACCGTGCTTCCGGCGGGCGCCAGATAAATAGTCCGAAAAGGGGTGCCGGAACGCTTAAACGCTCGATTGGGAATGCCGAATTTGCGAATGATATGGCCGTTTCCCGCCAAGACAACTATCACCTCCCCTTTCAGGTGTAAGGCGACCGATTCCGCCATAACATCTTCCCAGGCGCACTGCGCCTGATAAAAACTTTCGAAATTATCCCCCACCCGTCCATGGTGTTGTTTAAAAACTTCCTCAAGATAGGCCCGGTGGGCCGGGTGGGTCGTGTCGATCTCTTTGGGCAGATAGGCGGAATCACCTTCCATCAGGCTGTCGATTCCGCCCATGCGTATCTTGGGTGGAATATGAAACGGCAGGTTCAACGCCACAAGCCGCAGGTTCTTTGCTTTTACAAAATCAAGGATATCGGCATACAGTTCATAAGGGTAGCGCCAATTGCCGTACCAGTGCGTCTTTTTAACAAATTCGTCCTGCTGCAATAGCCCGCCGGACCACTGGTCGAGAATGGGCTGGTAGGAACGGTCAAACATTTCCATACCCACGGACACATCGGGCCGTTCTTGGGCCAAAGCCCGAATGATGTCTAACTGGATTTGATGGTGGGCCGGATCAATATGATTTTCTCCCACATAAATGACCCGAACATCTTTTAATTCATCTATCAGGACCTCAAAGGTAATGGGCGTAGCAGTCTCTGCGGATACAATTGTCCCGGTCTCAAATTCTTTTAAACTATCCTGTATGACCAATTTTTTGGTCGACACGGCACACCCCCACAATATACCCGCTAAAATGAAACTCAGGAACAGCGCCTGGACGGCTGTTCCGTTTAAGAGCCCTTTGTAAAACGCACCCTTTTGCAAAGATCTATTTACATTGAACCTTAGAGTCATTGTCAAAAACATGTCCCCCTTGAATAACGTTCATATAACTTTTACGCCAGACGCCGGATGGTTCTGTTTCGGTCGGCAAACTGTTTGAGCAAATTAGAGCGCGTTCAATTGAACATTATCTGATTGACTAAATTTATACAAAAATCGATTCGTGTTAAATGGTCTTAACATTTGGGCCGGGTTCAATTGTTACGCGCTTTTATTTGCGAGTTTTTGCCGATTGAAACGGAATTGTCCGGCGGCTGAATCGGAACGTAATTTTGACAACTGTTATAAATGGTTTTTTGTCCTTTTCATGGCTTGATTTTTCGCAATAATTGCTGGTATATATCAGCAAGAGACCTTTACACGGTCCGAACAGTTTGATTTTCTCGGAAATCATTTCCCCATCAAGACAGGCCAAGCGATGCGAATGGATCAAAATCCTTTTTTTCGAAAAATTATCGTCCCCTGGTATGATTCCGACACGGCCTGTTATATCGTCATTGTCTGTATGGGAATCATCATATTTTTTGGTTTCAGCGGAATCTCAGTAGCCCGTGAAAATCCCGCCACAAATTCGCATAACTGGGTCCCGGTGCTCCTGATCGTCTTGGGCAGCGGGGTAATCCTATCCACCCTCATCCGCCTGCTAAAGAGATACCTTCACCGGTATGCCAAATAGCCCAAACTCAATTCCTAAAGTGATTGCCACTAAATTGAAACGCCACTGTTCGGCGGGGGCCGATACAATGGATACAGCAGCTCAATAAAAAAGTGCAGAATCCTGGCAGTCGCACCCCATATTTCAACATTCTCAAAAGGGTAGCGAAGCTCCCGGATATCCGGGACACGACCGTGGAAGTTGCGCCGCCGGTGAATGTCGACCAGCCGGGTTAAAGGTATTTCGAAAACCCGCGCGATTTCGGCAGGATCGAACCGTACGGGACCCTCTCCGTTCCACAACCCCACAAACGCCTGTATGTCTTTTTGAAAGGGATCGGAGACAAAAAGCATCCAGCACCATATGGGTTATTTCACATTCAGAAATTTGCTATACGACATTTTCTGATAGCTGTTGCTGTGAATATATCTTAACTGGGGCAGCAGTTTATCCGGCGGGATATAGCCCGGATGATTTCCGATGATCACGTTTTTTTCGTCGATAAACCAGTTGTCCGGCAGGCCGCGGACGTTATAGCCTGAAGCAATTGCCTGCTCTTTATCGGAATTCACTTTGATGGAAATAAAGTACTTATTTAAATAGGCAATCACGGCTGAATCGGTAAATGTTTCCCTGGCCATTTGTTTGCAGTAGTCGCACCATTCCGCCCAGAAGTGCAGAAATATCTTTTTATTTTCTTTTTTTCCAAGTTCCATTCCCGTTTCATAGGGGTACCATTTGATATTGCCCGACGCGGCAGGGCTGCCGGTCAAAAATAATCCCAGAAAAAACAGGACCGCCAGCATCAATCCCGCAAGTTTATGTTTCATTGTGTTTACTCCTAAATTGAAACTGCTATCAGGTTCAGCCGGTTCGTCATTAATAAAAGCCCCAAAACGATTAACAGAATACCGGCCGCCCAGTTTAAATATTTCAGTGCCCAGGCTGTTTTTTTGATAAAGACCAGCAGGAAATGAATAAAAACGGATATGGTTACAAAGGGTACCGCCAGCCCGGCTGAGTAGATGCCCAGCAGCACCATGCCCTCTTGAACCGTCTCCTTGCCGCCGGCGATGACCAGAATCGATCCCAGTAACGGCCCGATGCAGGGGCTCCAGCCCGCCCCAAACGCCATGCCCACAATAAATGTCCCCAGGAAATGGATCGGCTTCCTGTCCAACTGGATTCGCTTTTCAAAATCCAGCAGGGGGATTCGAACCAAGCCGGTTAAATGTATGCCGAATATCACGATGATCATACCGCCGATGATGCGAATCCCGTCACGGTACCTGAACAGAACGCTTCCCACAAATGAAGCTGAGGCCCCCAGCAAAATAAAAACGACTGAAAACCCAAAGACAAATGCAAGGGTTGAGATAAAAACCTTTTTGCGAATGCCGGCAATCGCCCCGCCGGTCATGTCGTCCAGGGAGTAACCGGTAATAAACGTAAAATATCCCGGTATCAGGGGCAGGATACAGGGTGAAAAAAAAGAAAAGACACCCGCTATGAAAGCAGCAGGATAGGTTACGGTATCAGCAAACATATTTTCTCGGTTTGTTTGAAATGCCCCAGTCCGACATCAGCGGCTGAGTTCTTGCGATCGCCGGGCGGCTGCAACAATTGCCGCAACGATGTTTTGTTTAACCTGTTGGGCCTCCATCACCTTGAGGGCGGCCTCGGTCGTGCCGCCGGGTGATGTAACCTTGCGGCGCAGTTCTTCCGGCGGCTCTTTCCGTTCCCGCAACAGCTTTAAAGCCCCCTTCAGCGTCTGCAGCGTCAGCGTCTCGGCAGCATGCGGTTCGAGTCCGGCTGCCAGGCCGCCTGCTATCATGGATTCGATAAAATAAAAAACATAGGCAGGCCCTGAACCGGAAAGGGCGGTTACGGCATCCAGGTCGGCCTCCTTGAACGCCATGACCTTTCCTAAAGCCCCCAAAATCGTCCGGGTCGTCTCAAGATCCTCCGGGGTGGCATTCGCGTTGGCGCTCATACCGGACATGCCGGCTAAAACAAGCGCGGGCGTGTTCGGCATGACCCGAATGATCGGCAGCTTTATGCGCATGCCTTCATCCAGGGGACTATATAGTAATGCTTCCAATTTACGGATCGGTATGCCCGCCGCTATTGAAATAAACAGTTTCCGCGCTGCTATCCCATATCCGGAGTGACCGGCAATCTGTTGCAGCACCTCATCTGTTTGCTGCGGTTTGACGGCAAGTATCACAACAGCGCAGTCGTTAAAAAGCTTAAAATTGTCTGCAAACGGCATAACGCCATATGTCGCATGCATAAAATCCAGGCGCTCTTTGCGAACATCACTGATAGCGATCATGGCAGGTTCTGAAACCTTGGATCGTACCAGGGCCCCCACAAATGCTTCGCCCATGTTTCCCGCACCCAACACCCCTATTTTTTTTTCGATTTTTGTCAAGCGTTCACTCCCCTTTGATTTAAAATTTGCTGAAAAGTTTTCATGGAACAACCGGGTTAAGGTCTTCCACCATAGCGTTCACCCGTTCGGGATGTCAATCCCTTTGCCTCAAAATATCTTGACTTATTAACAAAAATATAATTAATTTAACCAAGTATAATTCCTTGGGCTCACAAATCAAGATTTATCGCTGGTGTTTTTCCGCTATCAAAGGTTTTTTTCTGAATGTTTGTTTTCGGCTATTTCTTAATGGCAATTGCAAAGATACTGGATCTTGTCCTGCTTTGTTTCATGTGGATAGTCGTTGCCCGTGCGGTTTTATCATGGGTAAACCCCGACCCCTTCAATCCAATTGTTCGATTTATTCATAATATAACGGAACCGGTTTTATATCGTATCCGAACCTTTTTACCCGCCAGTTTCGGCGGCATAGATTTTTCCCCGATTATCGTCTTCTTGGGCGTGATATTTCTGCGGACATTTGTCGTCAGCAGTCTTTTTAGATTTTCAAGTTCGCTGCTGTAATTTTAGTACGGAAATCCATATTATCGAATGGGGAACAGGGGTTGTTTTTCATCCGGGATTTAGAACCGAAATGTTTTACCTAAGATTAGGAGTCACAGATGGCTAAAATTGATGCTTTTTTCAAACTGATGAACGACCAGGGGGCCTCTGACCTTCATCTGGTATCCGGACAGCCGCCTGCTCTAAGAATCCGGGGCGATATGGAGCGGGTGAAGTATAAAAACCTTGACAATGACGAGTTAAAATCGATGCTTTATGAAATTGCCCCGGAAGACAAGGTCAAATTATTCGAGGAAACCGGCGACGCGGATTTCGGGTATGAAATCCCGGGGCTGGCAAGATACCGGGCCAACTTCTTTATGCAGAAATATGGTGTCGCCGCGGTTTTTAGAGAAATTCCCAGTAAAATCATGACGGCTGAAAAGCTGGGGCTGCCGCCGGTCATGTCAAAGCTTGCCGGACTCCCCCGGGGGCTGGTCCTGGTGACCGGCCCCACCGGAAGCGGCAAATCGACGACCCTTGCAGCCATTATCGACGTGGCCAACCGAACACGCAAAGACCACATCATCACCGTTGAAGACCCCATCGAATTTGTGCATGAAAGCCAGGCGTGCATCGTCAATCATCGTGAAGTCGGTCTTCATACCAAGACTTTCAGTGCGGCCTTGCGGGGGGCATTGCGCGAGGATCCGGATATTATACTGGTGGGGGAATTAAGAGATTTGGAAACCATCTCGCTGGCCATCGAGGCCGCCTCCACCGGCCACCTTGTTTTTGGAACACTGCATACTTCCAGTGCCGCCAAAACCGTCGATCGTATCATAGAAGTTTTTCCGGCCAGCCAGCAGCCCCAAATCCGCTCAACGTTGTCGGATGGTCTGCGGGCGATCATTGCCCAAGTTCTTTTTAAGCGCATCGACGTGAAAGGCCGCGTCCCGGCGCTTGAAATATTAATCGCCAACCCGGCCGTTCGCAACTTGATCCGCGAAGCCAAAACCCATCAGATCAACTCCATGATACAGACCGGCAAGAAATACGGCATGCAGCTTCTGGATGACGCCATTATGGAACTGCTTGAAAAACGGCGGATAAGTGCGGACGAGGCATATGCCAAATCAAACGACAAGGGTCGTTTCCGGCCATTTTTAAAAACACCGCCGGCCGACTTTACCGAAGCTTAGCAGTTGGGGTGCTATTATGAAAAAACAGGAAATAGATCATATCTTGACAAAGATGCTGGACTCCCATAATAACGTATCCGACCTGAACTTAACCGTCGGAAAACCGCTTCAGGTTGAAAGCGCCGGCGAACTGGTGGGTGTGGAATTGGAACCTGAATTCAGAGAGCTCACTCCTTTTCAGACTGAAGTTTTTGCCATGAATCTCATCAATCAGGATCGCCGTCTGACGGAAATACTGCTCAATGAAGGATCCTGCGACCTCTCCTATGCCCTTGCCGGCAAGGCCCGCTTCCGGGTTAACATCTTTTCACAATCCAGCAACTATTCCATTGTATTACGAAAATTGGAATCCAAAATACCGACCATCAGGGAGCTCAACCTGCCGCCGGCTTTTTACAAAATCGCCCAGGAAAAAAACGGGATTGTTTTTGTAACCGGCGCAACCGGCTCCGGTAAGTCGACCTCTCTGGCAGCGGCACTGGATGAAATCAACAACAACAAATCGCTTCATGTCGTTACCCTGGAAGATCCCATTGAATATCAGCACCCTCATAAAAAATCCACTTTCAACCAGCGTGAACTGGGTACGGATTTCGACGCATTTTCCAGTGGACTCCGTGCAGCCCTGCGCCAAGCGCCCAAAGTTATCCTCGTTGGAGAAATGCGCGACCGCGAAACTGTTGAAATCGGAATGAGCGCTGCTGAAACCGGCCACCTGGTCTTGTCAACCCTTCATACCGTTGACGCCGGTCAAACCATCAACCGCATTCTCGGCATGTTTTCCACCGAAGAGGAGAACCAAATCCGAATTCGCCTGGCCGACACGGTTCGATGGATCGTCTGTCAGCGGCTCCTCCCCAAGGTCGGCGGCGGGCGGGTGGCTGCATTTGAAATATTGGGATCGAACCTCAGAATTATCGATGCCATTCTGCACGGTGAGTCTGAAGGCAAAACTTTTTATGAAATCATGCAGGCCGGCAAGGCCTTTGGAATGACGACCTTTGACGACTACATTGTCGGTCTGTACGAAAAAGGGCTCATCACCGAAGAAACCGCCCTGGCCTATTCATCCCGCAAGGGGATCGTCGGCCGCGGTATTGATAAGGTTAAAAGCTCACGCGGTGAAGCCACAACAGACATCGATGACCTTGTGATGGACGCAAAATACGGCAAGAAAAAATAGAGAGGAGTAGGTTCTGGCATCATGGATATTACCTGTGATAAATGTCAAAGCAAGTTCAAGATCCCGGACGAAAAGATTCCCACAGACAAGGTGGCAATCCTCCGCTGTCCCAAATGTAAAGAGAAAATAACGGTGGGAGGGCCGCCGGCCTCACCGGAAGAAACGCCGCATCAGCCCGAGATGTCTTCTTCAGCAGCGGCTTCTGAGACTTACGATGCGTCTGATAAGCCATTTGATTTCGTTGAGGAAGAAGGCAAGACCGCTCTTGTCTGCGAATCGGACCCCGGCGTCAAAAAAACCATCAGCAACGCCCTGACGGCCCTGGACTATCATATTACCGACGCAGAAAACGCCAGAGACGCACTCAAAAAGATGCGCTATCATAATTACGATCTGATTCTGGCCAACGAGGAATTTGACACGGCCGACCCGGACAGGAATGGGGTACTGATCTTTATTGAGCGCTTGAATATGTCTATCCGACGGGACATGTTCGTTGTCCTGATCAGCAACCGGTTTCGTACCATGGACAATATGATGGCTTTCAACAAAAGCGTTAATATCATTATAAATTTCAGTAATATCAAGGACTTTGACAAGATCCTGCGGCGGGGCCTCACCGACAACGATTACTTTTACCGGATCTATAAAGAAATGATGCGTAAGACCGGACGAATCTGAAGTAAAAATTCCGGATCCGGAAAACCCGGCTTTGATCTAAGCCCAGAAGGTATGATTTGTGTGGTTGCGTCGGCAAAGCCCGAAATTCGAATCTCGAAATTCGAAACAGTTCGGCTGGCTCACCGCCCTGAGCAAAGTCGAAGGGTAAATCCAAATATCAAATGCACAAAAAAACAAATCCGTTTTGATCATTTGAATTTTGGTCATTGAGTTTTGTTTCGGATTTCGGGTTTCGTGCTTCGGATTTAGAGTCTTTTCGCTTCAAGAAAGAGCCATTGAACTCTGACCTCGCCTTGAGGACCAGCTTCTCAAATTAGAATCAAATATGTTCGCTGATGATCCTCAGCCCCCTCAGGGTTAGATCCGGCTCGATCGCTTCGATCGTTTCGGCAACTTCATGCATCAGTGTCGCCAGCCCGCCGGTGGCAATAACTTTAGGGGTCGTTCCCATTTCAGCTTTCATTCGCCGCACCATTCCATCCACCAGCCCGGCATAACCATAAATAACGCCGGACTTGATGCTGTTTTCTGTATCCTTGCCGATGACATTTTCCGGCGCCACAATAATTTCAACCCGGGGCAGCTTGGATGTTTCTTTATATAACGCCTCGGCTGCGATCATGATGCCGGGACTGATGGCGCCGCCGAGATACTCGCCCTTTGCAGAAATCACGTCAAAGGTTGTGGCCGTGCCGAAATCAATCACGATCAGACTGGTTTTATACTTGTTAAAGGCGGCCACCGCATTGACAATCCGGTCCGCGCCCACTTCAGCCGGGTTGTTATAGAGAATCGGCATGCCGGCGGCTGATTTGGCATCAACCCAGTGCGGCGCCCGTCCCAGGTATTTTCGGCAGAACGCTTCCAGGACCTTAACCATGGGCGGCACCACACTGGAAATGATGGTTTTTTCCACCGCCTGAAAGGGAATGTTGCTGCCGTTAAACAGCCCGGTTACCAGGACATTAAACTCATCTTCGGTTGCGTTTCTTTCCGTCCGGATACGCCAATCCTTGACCAGCTTTTCGCCCTTAAAAATACCCATAACGGTATTGGTGTTGCCCACATCAATGACAAAAATCATCGCTGCAATCCTTAATTTTTAATTCTTGCTGAAAACTTTTCATGAAATATCCGGGCTAACGGACCGTCAGCGTTACTTTAAACTCTTCCGGCTCAGCGCTAACCAGGGTCGCTTGGACCGGCAGGGTAAAGGCCGCCCTTTTCGTATACGTACCCGGAGCCAATCCCTTTAGATCCACCGTTACGCTTATGTCCCGGGCTGCGTCCAGCTTTTCAAGGACCTGTGCCGGTCCCTTTACGACGATTCTTAGCGTGGCCGGTGAAATCCGGTACCGATAACGTGTGTTTTTTCCCTGAATCGGCACATTTTCCATCTTTTTGGTTGTAACTTTCTCGGCGACGGTAACCGCAACCATCGTCAGCCGGGAAGCTGAAACTACATCAAGCCCTTCGGCCAAATCAAGTGGTACTTCTTTTCTGAACGTTTCATTTAAACCGCCCACGTCAATCGGCTTTGTTTCTATTTTCGTCAGGGGCGCCAAGACGCTTTCAGGACCTCGCAAAACAACGGCATCCGGTATGGCGAGCGCATCGGCAATAAAAAAACCGGGGGCAGGTTCTCCCTGAAAAGATACTCTGACAGGCAATTCTTTGTTGATCTCGTTTTCGATCTTAACTGAAAACCGGGAAGGATTTACCGACCGGATCTTCAGGCCCTTTGGCAGCCCGATTAAATTGGGGTCGATAACGACAGCATGCATTCCGGGTGTTGCGTCTCCCAGATTTAAGCGGTATTCAATTTTTTGGTCAGAAAGGGTTTGAACAACCGTCCGGGGTCCGCGTACCCGGATTTCAACCCCCTTTGGGTGCGACTGGATTGCGATCAACCCCTTAGGCAGGTTTTCAATTTCGATTGGGACATACCAGTCGACTTCATCCGTTGTCATGCCGGGCCACAGCAAGACAAAACAGAGCCCCATCAGCCCAAGGACAAAAATCCATTTCAACTGGCCGGATCGAATCATTGGCAATTTCCTGCGGCTGGTCAATCGCCCGATGCCTTTTTAATCGCGTCACAAATCGCTGCGGTCGGCCGGGTCCGGGCAACATCATGCACCCTGACGATGTCGGCCCCCCTTATGACCGCTGCAGCAATCGCGGCCTGGGTGCCTGTTTCCACAAGTTCGGAATCCGGATCGATATCCGCGTCGCCTTCGCCTTTGAGAATGTTTCGAATAAACGCTTTTCGGGACGGCCCCACCAGAATGGGAAAGCCCAGGGACTTGAGTTCAGATAGCCGGTTGATGATGGCCAGATTGTGATGAAATGTTTTACCAAAACCGATCCCCGGATCAATGATAATGTGCGTTCCGGGGACTCCGCCTGCCTGCGCCCGGGCGGCAGCTTCCGACAGGAACGATTTAATTTCCGCCATCAGGTTGTCATAACGGGGTGCGACCTGCATGGTTTTAGGGGTCCCCTTCATATGCATCAGAATAATCGGCACCTGATATTCCGCGGCCACCCTTGCCATGTCCGGATCAAGGCGCAGCGCGCCGATATCATTGATCATGGCGGCCCCGGCCTCAAGGGCTTGCCGGGCCACCCGGGCTTTGGTGGTATCGATGGAAATCGGAATGGAAATTTGAGGGGAGAGCTTTTTAATCACCGGTAGAACGCGCCGGATTTCCTCTTCGGCGGAGAGCGGTTCGGAAAACGGACGCGTCGATTCTCCGCCGATGTCCAGGATGTCGGCGCCGGACTGAACCAGTTTCAGGCCCTGGGCGACAGCCAGATCGCACGGATAGAATCGGCCGCCGTCGGAAAATGAATCGGGGGTAACATTTAAAACCCCCATGATATTGGTCCGTCGGCCGAACGAGAGGCAGTGCGCCCCCCAGGCTAATGTGTGTATCCCCATGACTATTGGTTTTTACCCGGCGCCCTCAAAAAGGATCTACGGCCGTTGACAAACGGATTGCCGGCAGCCTGAGGGGATAATGAACAAGATAAGACCGTTTTAGCTTTCGGAATTTTCTTTTTTATCCGTTTCTTCCGCCGGCTTAGACGGCCGCTGAAATTCCGGTTTCATTGTCTTTATAAGCGCATCCAGTTCAGCCCCCATGACCGTCTCTTTTTCAAGCAGGTTCTCCGCCAGTTTATGAAGAACATCGATATTTTCTTCCAAAACTTCCTTGGCGCGTCTATACGCATTGATGATCAGGTTGTTCACTTCTGCATCGATTTTGCGGGCGGTTTCTTCAGAGTAATCCCGGTGCTGAGCGATTTCACGTCCCAGAAAGATATGTTCTTCATCTTTGGAGTAAGAGAGCGGTCCCAGGTTTTCGCTCATGCCCCAGGCCCGCACCATCTTCTGGGCAAGCTCGGTGGCTTGCTTAATATCGTTGGAAGCCCCTGTGCTGATGCGTTTGAAAACGATTTCTTCGGCAACGCGTCCGCCAAAGGCCACGGCAAGCTCGCTCTCCAATTGGTCTTTGTATTTAAAATCTCTTTCTTCGGGCAGAAACCAGGTCACGCCGGCAGCCCGCCCCCTGGGAATAATGGTGATCTTGTTGACGGCATCGGTAAAGGGGAGAAACCGAGCCACCAGGGCATGTCCGCCTTCGTGATATGCCGTGGTTTTTTTATCCTCATCCGAAATAACTTTCGACTTGCGCTCCAGACCCATATAGACTTTGTCCTTGGATTCCTCAAAGTCGACCATTTCAATTTTTTCTTTGTTTCTTTTGGCCGCCAGCAGAGCGGCCTCATTAACGAGGTTCTCCAGGTCGGCACCTGAAAAACCCGGTGTTCCTTTTGCCAGGATTAAGGCATTGACATCCGCGGCAATCGGTGTTTTGCGCATATGGACCGCAAGGATTTTTTCCCGGCCCCTGATATCCGGCAGCGAAACAACCACCTGCCGGTCGAAACGGCCCGGCCGCAGCAGGGCGGGATCCAGTACATCGGGACGGTTGGTGGCGGCGATCAAAATGACGCCCTCGTTGGATTCAAATCCATCCATTTCAACCAGGAGCTGGTTCAGGGTCTGTTCTCTTTCATCATGGCCGCCGCCGAGGCCGGCGCCGCGGTGCCGGCCGACTGCATCGATCTCATCAATAAAGATGATGCAGGGGGCGTTTTTTTTGCCCTGAACAAAAAGATCCCTCACCCGGGATGCACCCACGCCCACAAACATCTCCACAAAGTCCGACCCGCTGATGCTGAAGAAAGGCACGCCGGCTTCCCCGGCGATGGCGCGTCCCAGAAGGGTTTTACCCGTTCCCGGAGGTCCCATCAACAAGACCCCTTTGGGGATGCGCCCCCCCAGACGGGTAAACTTTTTGGGCTCCCGCAGGAACTCGACAATTTCACCCAGCTCTTCCTTGGCTTCATCGATGCCGGCAACATCCGCAAATGTGACTTTGGCGGACTGATCGGATGAGAGCCGGGCCCGGCTTTTACCGAAAGAAAGGGCCTTACCCCCGCCGGACTGCATCTGACGCATGAAAAATATCCAGATGCCGATGAGCACAATCATGGGGAACCAGGAAACCAGAATGGACATGTACCAGGGAGACTCGCTGGGGGGTTTGGCCTGAATGGATACACCCTTTTGTCGGAGGGTTTTAATCAGGTCGCCGTCCGGTGGCGCATAAATTTTATATCGGTTTCGATTTTCATCAGTTACAAAAAGGTCTTGACCCTGAATCACGACCTCGGCAACCTGCCCTTTTTCAACCATGCCGAGAAAATCCGTGTAACTGATTTTTGCTTCCGTCACGTGCTGTTGATTAAACAGATTATACAGCATGATCATCATCAGGGTGATCACAAGCCATAATGCCAAATTTTTGTAAAACGGATTCAAATGAACGGTCCTCCCCACTATGTTTATAATAAAACGGTTGTCTGAATCAGCTTAAGCGCTTATATCGGTTGTCAAAAAAAACGTTTCGTTATCCCCAACGTTTTTTTCTACAACCCCTTATACCGCAATTCATTGTTACGGAACTTTATGATGAAAAGCGGTATAAATGCGACGATTCTATGGATGTATTTTCGCCCGACAACGGGTTGTTTTAAAAACCCTGGCACCATATTAATCATCATTAACCGTTAGGCAAGCACCTGTTCCACTTTTAAGGCGCTTTGGGTTGTCGGCAAAATTTTGACCGATTCAGCGATGCGATGCCCCGCGACCCAGATAATTTTCCCGGCGCTCAGCAGCAGCGGACACCGGCGCCTTTCGGCTCGCGGGACCTTGTTGTCGATAAAATATTTATTTATCTTTTGAGTTCCCGTCATCCCCAGCGGGGTAAAACAATCTCCGGATCTGTAATTTCTGACCTTCAACGGAAAGTGCAATCTATCCATATCAAGAAAAGCGGTGGAATGTCCAGCTTGACGAAAATTCTTTAGCCTTTTTTTGTCCACCGCCTCAAACGTCAGACAGCAATCGATCTCCCTGATCAGCAATATGCCCGGCTCCCTGACTTCATAACTATAATCCGGCGCTCTTGAAATCGATTGCGCCGCTCCGGATGAACCACCAAGTTGACGCAGCGGCATTGCTTCCTTTGAAAAAACCAAGTGTTCACCTTCGCGCCGGACGCAGATCCGGTCGGGAAGATCCAGCCGCTTCATCTCCGGGCCGGACGCTGTCAGCTGCCTAATTGCATGGATGTGCCTGAAGCTGATTCGGCGCAAATCTCCCTTGATGGCAGCTATCGCCCGCCGGACGATCCGTCTGACGGCAGCTGACGGCAGGCGGCCCAACTTTAGAGCCGAAAGGGTTATTTTATGTTCTTGCGCAGCAGCTATGACCTGGTCGTAAAGGGGTGCCACCAGTGCTTCCAGCCATTCGTCTTCCGATCTTAAAATGGCCGAAACCCTGTTCAGGGAATCCACAATCTTTGGATTATACTCTTTTTTTAAGAGCGGGATCAGCTCCTGGCGCACCCGGTTGCGCAAAAACCGCACATCCTGATTGGATCGGTCACAAACATATTCAAGACCGTTCTGATCTAAAAATTCCATTATTTCAGACCGCCCCACTTCGATAAACGGCCGAACAATCGCCGCATCGCGCACGGGCGGAATCCCCCCAAGGCCCAGGGCCCCGCTCCCGCGAAACAGATACATTAATACCAGTTCGGCGTTATCATCCGAATGATGCCCCAGGGCGACCTTGCCAAACCGGTGCGCCCCTGCGACGCTTTTATAAAAGGTATAACGAACCTGGCGGGCCGCCTCTTCAAGGGAAAGCTTGTGCCGGTGCTGATAGGCCCGTATATCCGTTTTCTGGATATAACAGGGAAGGTCTAATTTTTTTGCGAGGGATTCGACAAAGGCGGCATCTTGATCTGACGCTTTTTTACGCAAACAATGGTTCAGGTGTGCGACTCCCAGTCCCAGGGATAGCCGGGACGCGAGCATGTTCAGCACATAGAGCAGTGCAACTGAATCCGGCCCGCCGGAAACCCCAACCAGAACAGAATCGCCGGGCTGAAACATTCCATATGCTTTGATCGTCCGTTCGGTTTCACGAATGAGTTTGTTAGGGCAACCTTTGCGCGATACTGGCATGAATCAACTCGGAAACTTTTTTGTCCCATACGCCCACCACACCTGAACGGACGGACACCTCGGTGATTTTTGGGGTAATCATAAAGACCTTTACCCAGACAGGTGTCCCGTCGACCCGCTTGGCATTGATGGTGGCGCCAATCCCGTCCGATTCTTTTTCCTCGATATTGATCTTAAGACCTTCGAGGGTGTCGATGCATATGGCGTAAATTTTATCAAACGATTCCGGATAGGAACGTTTCAATTCGCCATTTATATAGGTATATACACTGACACCGGCGGCCGTACCGGCGACCAGCGCGACACAACCCGTAAAAACAATAATACAGGCCAATAACGCTGCTATCATTGATATCGTTTTCATATTTTTCCTTCCATTGGCAATGGCCTCGTCTATTTACCCGAAATATTTTAATATTGACAGGCTACGACAAAGCCCCTTTCAAGTCAATGAAAAACACTTGATATGGTGTGCCGCCGGATAAATGAATGGTTATTTTGTGATATTTCTTTTTTTCACTCCCCATCGATGCCGACCGTGTTTTCTCTTGATAAAACCGCTTTTAACGACTATAAACCTAACCGGTTGTGCTAGGCGGGGAGTTAGCGGTGCCCTTGTCCCGAAATCCGCTTTATGCGGGGCTGAATTCCCCCTAGAGGATTTATTTTCTGAAATTCGGCAAGTCATACCGGCCGGACGCCGCGCAACAGACGGTCATGAACCTCGTCAGGTCCGGAAGGAAGCAGCGATAAATGATGCGGTTTGTGTCGTGGTTTGACCCCGGCCTATTTTTGACTCCCTTTTTTCAGATGAAATACGATAGGGGGTGCACAACCATTCTACCATGTTCCGCCTTTTGTGGCCGGTGAACATCCGCCAGACTTCCGTTGGTCGCCGAGAGGTTGAACGGCAGACAAACCGCCCCTTTCAAAAAAACTGCCGAAAGCAACAAACATCGCAATTAACACCTTGACATCGTTACAAACAGTCTTATTTTTCTGGTCAAAAGTCAAAGGGATTTATTTGAATTTTGTGATTTATTTTCGGGTGTTGCCCCGCATTCTTTTTATTTTGGGTATACCCCTTATATTTTTGGAGAAAGCACCGTCTGATGACTGAAAAAGCCATAAAGCAAGCCGAAACCGCAGATAGGGACACAGCAGCTGAACCAAAAGCGGATACGACTAAAAAAGAAAAGAAAAAAAGTGCGTTTCTGATTGAAGAGCTGAAGACCAAACTGGAAGAAAAAGAGCAGGAAGCCAAAGAGAATTATGACCGTTTCCTGAGAAATGCGGCTGAACTTGAAAATTACAAGAAACGCACCGCCCGTCAGATGGATGATTTCAGAAAATATGCAAATGACTCTTTGATCATGGAATTACTTGCCGTGGTTGACAACCTCGAGCGGGCCATCCACTCATCTTGCGACGATAAAAATTCGAACCTCTGCGTGATCGAAGGGGTTCAGATGACCCTGGATGAAATACTGAAAATTCTTGATAAATTCGGAGTAAAACCGATTGCGGCGCTGGAACAGGCCTTTGACCCAGCGTTTCACCAGGCTGTCATGCAGGAGGAAACGAGCGATGCTCCGGCCCAGACCGTCACTAAAGAACTGCAAAAAGGGTATCTGCTCCATGATCGGCTGCTGCGGCCGGCCATGGTAGTGGTTTCAAAGTAAATACTATCATTAAATTTAGGTTAACGTATAAAAACCTGACAGAATATATACAATTTTAAGGAGGAAAACACATGGGTAAGGTAATCGGAATTGATTTGGGCACCACCAACTCTTGCGTGGCCATCATGGAGGGGAATGAAGCCAAAGTTATCACCAATGCCGAAGGCGGCCGCACAACCCCATCTATTGTTGCCGTTTCCAGCAGTGGTGAGCGGTTGGTGGGGCAGATAGCCAAGCGCCAGGCCATCACAAACCCCGAAAATACGGTTTTTGCAGTCAAAAGACTCATCGGCCGGAAATTCGCTTCACCGGAAGTACAGAACGACATTAAAATTTTGCCTTATAAGATCGAACAGGCCGCCAACGGGGATGCCCACATCAATGTTCGCGGCAAGCAGTTGAGCCCTGCTGAGATTTCGTCCTATATTCTGGCAAACATTAAAAAATCGGCCGAAGATTATCTGGGGGAAAAAGTGACCGATGCGGTCGTTACCGTGCCGGCATATTTCAATGACAGCCAGCGCCAGGCCACCAAAGATGCCGGCAAAATCGCCGGATTGAATGTACTCAGGATCATCAATGAGCCCACGGCAGCTTCCCTGGCTTATGGCCTCGACAAGAAAAAAGATGAAAAGATTGCGGTCTTTGACCTCGGCGGCGGCACATTTGATGTTTCCATTCTTGAAATCGGCGACGGTGTTTTCGAAGTAAAGGCCACCAATGGCGATACCCATCTGGGCGGCGAAGACTTTGATCTGCGAATTATCGACTATATGGCGTCGGAATTTAAAAAAGATCAGGGCATCGACATCCGCAATGATAAAATGGCGCTGCAGCGATTGAAAGAAGCGGCTGAAAAAGCAAAAATGGAGCTGTCCGCTTCTGTTGAGACCGATGTGAATCTCCCCTTCATCACCGCCGACGCCAGCGGACCCAAGCACCTGAATATCAAATTGAAGCGGTCCAAGATGGAGTCCCTCGTGTCCGACCTGCTCGACAAGCTTGAACGGCCCTGCATTACCGCCCTTAAAGACGCCGGACTTTCCGCCAGTCAGCTGGATGAGGTCATCCTTGTGGGCGGTATGACCCGCATGCCGGCCGTTCAGGAACGGGTTAAAAAACTCTTCGGCAAAGAGCCCCACAGGGGCGTTAACCCGGATGAAGTCGTTGCCATCGGCGCCGCTATTCAGGGAGGTGTTCTGAAAGGGGACGTTAAAGATGTCCTGCTTCTGGATGTTACCCCTCTCTCCCTGGGCATCGAAACCCTGGGGGGTGTCATGACCCGTCTGATCGAAAAAAACACGACCATCCCCACCAAGAAGAGCCAGACTTTTTCGACTGCCGCCGACAGCCAGCCGGCTGTATCGATTCATGTGCTTCAGGGTGAACGGGAAATGGCTGCTGGCAATAAAACCCTGGGTCGTTTTGAACTGGTGGGCATACCGCCGGCGCCCAGAGGCGTCCCGCAGATTGAAGTCACCTTTGATATCGATGCCAATGGAATCGTAAATGTCTCGGCCAAAGACATGGCCACCGGCAAGGAGCAATCGATTCAGATTACGGCTTCCAGCGGTCTGTCCCAGGAAGAAATTGACAAGCTGGTCAAAGATGCCGAACTCCACGCAGATGATGACAAAAAGAAAAAAGTCCTGGTGGAAGCCCGCAACACGGCCGATGCCATGATCTATTCCACCGAAAAATCGATTAAAGAACTGGGCGACAAGGTTGACGCGGAGACCAAAACCAAGGTCGAGGCGGCGATTGAATCCCTTAGAAAGGCCATGGAAGGTGAAGACCCGGATGAAATCAAACGACTGACGGAAGAACTCACCCAGACATCCCATAAGCTGGCGGAAGCCATGTACCAGCAGGCTTCCAAGGCCGGCGGCCAGCAGGCCGGGCCCCAGGGCGGCGATCAACCCGGCGCCTCTAAGCCTGATGATGATGTGGTGGATGCCGATTTTGAGGAAGTAAAAGACGATAAGAAATGAAGCTCCCCGCAGCCCCGATAAACCGGGATCTTCGACCAGCAGCGGGGTATCAAAGCGGAATTGCGCCGTAGCTTTAACCCGCCTACGCTCAGTTGAGCTTCGGCGAGGGGAATACATCACATCTAAAAATCACAAAAAACCCGCGGTCCCAAAGGGCCGTGGGTTTTTTTATGATTTTCCAGCAATTCTCGGTCAGTTTGTAAAGTAGGGTTTGGTGGGCCTTGAGAAGTAATTGTCAAACTATTTTTCGTAAAG
>JARGFK010000028.1 GCA_029211065.1 Desulfobacterales bacterium | reverse complement strand
GCTGATGATGATGCCGGCAAACTCGCCCGGCGGGTATCGGGCGAACTGGATTCACTCTGGAGGTTTCTGGATGAATCCGATGTTGAGCCCACCAATAATCGGGCGGAACGGGCGCTTCGCTACGGGGTTTTATGGCGCAAACGAAGCTATGGGACTCAGAGCGAAAAAGGCAACCGCTGGGTGGAACGGATACTGTCTTTGCGGCAGACCTGTCGCCAGCATGCTCAATCCACCTACCCGATTTTGGTGAATGCCATTTCATCATACTTTAAACATCAAAAACCAAATTTAGCCTGGCTGACTTAGCTGATTTACTAGTCAACCCCGTGAACAATTACAACACTTTTAATGCCAGTTCTCGGAGATTTCGATAAGAAAAAGGGGCTAACTATAATCTAAAGCTTAATTTTTATTTTGGTGACGGGCACAATATGTGGGGTGATCGACTGGCAGGCTAAAATTGAAGTTTCCGGCTATTAGTGCGTGTCATACTTATCGGGTTTTAAGCGAACAACATCGAAAATATTCTTTACTTTACAAGACATGCATCAGACCGACCATTATATCTGCTATACATATCGCATGATGGGTCGATTCAGCGGCTGTGGTATCGACACGGCGGATATATATATGGATTCGATTACGAATCTTTGAGGATTCCAGCTTCACGTAAAAACGCCTCCACATCCTGCCAGAAAGTCCCTGAACCCGGCAGGCAATCATTGTGTTGGCAATCATAGGAAAGCAGTTTGCCGTTTGGCGCCGCCTGGGAGAGTGCCAGGCCGTGGCGATAGGGAATGACGTCATCCTGTTTGCCGTGAATAAAAAGAATCGGTTTGGGATAGGTTTTTACAACGGCCAGATTGTCGAATGGGTCCCGCACGAAAAAAGGGGGAACCAGAAAGTTTTTTGCAAAGGCGCGCACATTCATAAACGTCGACATTAGTATCAAGGCCGCTGATGGCCGGGCCAGGGCCAGGGCGCAGACCGCTCCGCCGCCGATGGAGCGACCGAATAAGATGATCCTGTCAGGATCAATATCCGGCCGTTCTTTCAGCCGGTCATAGGCTGCCACAAATGATGCGGTAATGCTTTTTTGTGAAGGGCTCCCACCGGACCGCCCATAACCGGGATATTCCACCAGCAGCACCCCGATGCCCATTTTACGGAACGGGGTCAGCTCATCCGGCCAGAAATCAATCAACTCACCGTTGCCGTGGGCAAAGATCACTGCCGGCCCTGGACGCTGCAGAGGTCTGGCCGGCGGCAGATACCAGGCTTCAACCTTTTCGGAAGATGTGTCCAGCCAGATCTGTTCCCGGCCCGGCACTTTGGCGGCATCCGGCGAAGGAGATGGGATCATCCCCCGGGGAAACATGATTTGCCGCTGCATCAGAAAAATAAAACCGACGTAGGCCGAATACAAAAGCAGGACCCATAAGACAGTTTTCACTATCGCCACCTTTGTTACGCCTCTTTGTTTTAGAAGGGTTTGAATTTGCAATGCCAGGTCAGCTCCGCTCCGATCGTTTGTCCGGATGGCTTTACGTTCAATTGTTCCCGGTCTTATGCTGCCGACAGCGGGGAGTTTTTGACGGCCGGGTAGTCATCCCTCACCTATGAATATATACTTATAAATTCGATCACGTTTTAAATCTCTCTGTTAGATTATCGTTTGATTCCGTATTTGTAAAGACGCAGGCTTTAATTCTTGGTAAAAAAACATAACAAATTTTTCGCAGTGCGATATATCCTTGACAATGTCTGAAATAGACCATAAATACAGGTAAACGTTTACCATTGTTTTAAACGAGGGAATATGGCCAACATCCAGGATGTCGCCCGCCATGCCGGTGTATCCATTGCCACGGTGTCGCGGGTGGTGAATAACAGCCTCCATAAAGTTAATCCGGAAACCCGGGAACGGGTTTTAAAGACGGTCAAGGAACTGGATTATCGGCCGAACGCGCTGGCCCGCAGCCTTCAATTAAAAAAGACCATGACCATCGGGATCATCATCCCTGATATTTCCAACCATTACTATGCTGAGATCGTCCGGGGTATCCAGGATGTTGCCGATCAAAAGGGGTATAACATCATTTTGCAGAACACCGAACGCAAACCGGACCGGATCATCAAGTCCATTTACCTTCTCCGGGAAAAAATCGTGGATGGCATTATTTTCAGCGGCGGCATCATCCATGGTTATGAGCCGCTGTCAGCCTTAAATGAACTCAGGGACCGTGTAGTGGTGATCGGACGGCATGAAGTCAATTTTCCGGCAATCGTGGTGGACAATATCGGCGGCGCCGCCCTTGCAACACAGCATCTGATTAATCTGAAGCACACCCGCATCGGATTTGTCGGGGGACCTCAAAATTCCACCACCGGGATCGACCGGCTCAAGGGGTATAAAGGGACCCTGGCCCAGAATGGTTGTTCCTTTGATGAACACCTTGTCCGGCGGGGAAACCTAACTCCCAAAGGCGGTTACCAGGTTGCCGCCCGGATTTTGCGTGAAAAAGATCGTCCCACGGCGATTTTTGCAGCCAATGACCAGATGGCTTTCGGCACCATCTATGCTGCGCGGGAACTGGGGTTGCGGGTGCCGGAGGATCTGGCGGTGGTGGGGTTTGACAATGTGCCCCTCAGTTCCTATTTTCTGCCATCCCTGACGACGGTAGAAATCCCCATGAACAGCCTCGGGGCGGCGGCAATGGAAATGTTGGTAAACCTCATGGCAAATAATAATTTTTCACGCATGAAATGGTTTAAAACCCGGCTGATCGTCAGGGAGTCGACAGGGGCTGAAAAAATCTAAAAAAAACCTATTGACATTATCCGTTGTTTTGCTTAATTGTTTTGGTAAACGTTTACCATTGATTGTGACAGTTTTTCCCCTGACGTCACGCTGCGTTATTTTCTGACATAAATTGCTGCACCCGCATGTTGCGGTGCAACCGATTCAATCAAAAACCATGTGAAAGGAGCAAGAAAAATGGCAAGAAGAAAAAGTTACAATACGTTTGAGAAAAGTTATGATGAGGTGGCCGAGCACCTGAAGACCAACGATATCATCATGATTCCGATGGGTTCCAATGAGAAGCACGGCTCCCACTGTGTTCTGGGGACCGACTCCATGACCACCATGGGGGTTGTCCGGGAGGCGGCTCCATTGGCGGACACCTTATACACGCCCTTTATGCCGGTGGGTTACTCCCCGCACCATATGGGCGAAGTCAACAAAGGTTCCGGAACCTTGACATTTTCCGGTGCAACCTATCGCGCGGTGGTTTATGATCTGGCCATGAGCATGATCTACCACGGCTACAACAAGATTGTATTTGTCACCCACCACGGCAGTAACTCCAAGGTCATCGACGAGGTGCTGCGGAAAATAAGATACGAAACCGGTTGCTTTGTGTGCTGGTATAAGACCCCCACCGAACGCTCCATGTCCATTGTCGGTGAAATCATGACAGGACCGCCGGAAGATACACCGGGATGGCACGCCGGCGAGTTGGAAACCAGCACGGTCTGGGCCTGGGATGAAACCCTGATCGATATGGACAAGGCCAAAAAAGACCGGACCCATGCCCCGGCCTACATGGGCAAAAATTTCTCCAAAAAAGACGGTACCGGCAATGTCATGTTCATGGGATCTGAAAACATCTGGGTGCCCATGGAACACCATGAATACAGTGATACCGCCACCATCGGCGACCCCTTTGCCGGAAGCAAGGAAAAAGGGGAAAGATACTTTAAGGTTGCCGGGGAGGCCCTGGCGGCTTTTCTGAATGAAATCAAAAAGTTTAAAATAAATGTGCCGTTGGAGGCGCGTCAGTTTAAAAACAGAGCCTAACCGGATATCGACTTCCGGCTGAAGCGGAGACGGCAGGGTTGCAGAACCAACCCTGCCGAACGCTTCATCTGAATAGTATCTACCCGATGCCAAAACATATCGCAATTATTGCAACACTGGACACCAAGGAGCCGGAGGCGGCTTTCATGGCCGGTATGGTACGTGAACACGGGCATATTCCCATCGTGATCGATGTGGGGGCGTTCACGGCTTCGGGCAAGGCCGATTTTTCAAATAATACCGTAGCGGCCCAGGCCGGCTGCAAGCTGGAGAGGCTGGTCCAAACCGGCGAACGCGACACAGTGATAAAAACCATGGGCCAGGGGGCCATGCGTGTTCTTTTAGCGCTGCTGAAGCAAGGCAAACTGGACGGCGCCATCGGCCTGGGCGGAAACCAGGGGACTGCCATTGCCGCCATGGCCTTGCGCAGCCTTCCGCTAGGTTTTCCCAAGTTTCTGTTGTCCACGGTGGCTTCGGGAAACATGCGGCCCTATATCGGCAATGCCGACATCGGGATGATGTTTTCTGTGGCGGACCTGCTCGGCGGTCCCAATCCGGTTTCGCGATCAGTTATGTCCAATGCGGTTGCCGCCCTGTTGGGAATGGTCGAAAGAGGAGAGCCGATTTCGCTGGCGGCGCGTGGTCGCACGATTGCCTTGACGGCTCTCGGCAACACCGAGAAAGCCGCCAACCGTATCCATGGGCAGCTCTGTCAAAGGGGATATCAAGTCATTACGTTTCATGCTTCCGGCGCCGGCGGTTCAGCCATGGAAGAACTGATGGAATCGGGGATTTTCAGCGGCGTTGTCGATTTGACGCCCCATGAACTTTCCGAAGAAGTGGTGGGCGCAGGGGCTTATATCCCGGTACGGCCGGGAAGACTGACGACGGCCGGTCGGGTGGGACTTCCCCAGGTCGTATCCACCGGCGGGCTGGAATATTTATGCTTCGGTCCGAAAGAATCCATCCCCGGCAGGCTGCGCAGGAGAAAAATCTATTTTCACAACCCCAACAACGCCAATGTCAAAATTTCCCCTACGGAGATGGCGCAAATCGGAACGGTGATGGCAGAGCGGCTGAACACCGCCGCCGGTCCGGTTGCCGTTCTGGTTCCCACAAAAGGCTGGTCGGTCTACGGCAGTAAAGGGGGGCCGCTTTTTGATCCCAAAGGGAACAGGATGCTGCTGCAGGCGTTGAAACAACAATTGAAACCGTCGATCCCTTATAGAGAGATCGATCTGCACATCAACGATCATGCCTTTGCCGATATCTGCGTAGAGGCATTAATCGGTTTTTTACAGGAAAGGGAATAACAGATGAAGGATATAACTATCGGGGAGCTGAACTATTACAGAACGGCATTGGCCGAGTTTTCCCGGCGTTCATATGACCGACACCTGGTCGGCGGTACCGGCGGGAACCTCAGTGTCCGGATACCCAATACCGATCGGGTGCTGATTACACCCACCGCCATATCACTGGGAGACGTCAAACCGGAAGAGAATATTCTGGTCACGCTTTCGGGCGACGTGCTGGAGTCTCCCATGGGATTGAAAGGGTCCAAGGAAACCTCCTTTCATCTGGCGACTTTTCGCAGCCGGCCCGATGTGGGAGCCATTGCGCACGTTCATCCGCCCTATGCCACGGCGTATTCCAACACAGGCGAACCGCTGCCCCTGGCGACCATATCCGCCCGGGTGGTGCTGAAAAACGTCCCCTGCGTGGCGTGTTTTCCTCCCGGGTCTTCGGAGCTTTGCGATTGCGTGACAGACGGGGTTCAGAACAATCCTGAAATAAAAGCGCTCCTGATGAAAGAGCACGGCATCCTGACCATGGGGACGGACCTCATGAATGCCTTTTATCTGGCCGACCTGGTGGAAGATACCGCTATGATCGCCTATCTGGCGGCCAACATCCAAAAAAACTGATAAAAGGAGACAGCATGGATACATTTTCGATTTACCGTTATATGGATCTGGGTATCGTTCACTTCAAGGCTTTTCCGCAAGTGGTCAATGGTGAAGGACCGGTCGTGGAAACGTTAAAAAAAATTGTCGAAGACGATTTTTGGACGGCGGTGGAAGTGGGCTGGATAAAAGATGTAAAGGTTCGCAATGAAGCGCGCAAACTTCTGGATGTGTCGCATATGAAAGTGTGCTATGCCACCCAGCCGCGGGTATTCAGCCAGAAGCTGAACCTGAATGCGTTTGATCCGGCGGAGAGAAAAAGGGCTATCAACGGCGTAAAAAGCGGCATTGATGAGGCGTACCATCTGGGCGCATCCTGCGTGCGGGTGCTGTCGGGCAAGGATCCCGGGGATGACAAGAGGGCCGAGGCCAAAAAGATTTTTGCCGAATCGCTGAAGGAATTGTGCCGGTATACCCAGGAAATGGGAGATATTAAATTATACATGAAGATTTTTGACCGCGGCATCGACAAAGAATGCCTGATCGGACATTTTCAGGATGCTGCGGATGTGGCTGCGGATGTTTACGGGGAATTTAAGAATTTCGGCGTCCTGGCGGATCTGTCGCACTTTCCGCTTTTAAACGAAAAACCGGAGGATGCGATTCCGCTGGTCATGAAGTATCCCATGCATTTTCATATCGGCAATTGTGTCATGCGGGATCGATTGCACCCGATGTATGGTGATTTGCAGCCGCGCTTCGGCGTACCGGAAGGGGAACTGGACACGGCCGATGTTCGGGATTACTTTAAATTGCTGCTGGATAAAAAGCTGCTGAATCCGGAGAACAAACCGGTTTTAAGCGTTGAGGTCAGGCCGCTTCTGGCTGAAGAGTATCCTGAAGTGATTATTGCCAATGCCAAGCGTGTGATCAAGGAAGCATGGGCAACCCTGTAATGCTTTTTCGAAAGTCTATATAAGCCGCTTCAAACTTATCAACAACACAAAGGGGAGGTAACGTTATGATGAGAAAGAGATCAAGTGTTCTGTTTGCAGTCGTTCTGACAATGGTGTTGAACATGGGACTTGCGTGGGGTGCGGATTATCCCAGCAAACCGATTAATTTTCTGATCCCATTTGGCGCCGGCGGATCAGCCGACCTGATGGGACGCGCGCTGGCAAACGGGGCCGGTAAAATACTCGGCCAGCCGGTTGTTCCCATCAACAAACCGGGCGCCGGCGGCGGCATTATGTATACGGCGCTGAAAGATGCTGCTCCAGACGGATACACCCTGGGGTGGAATTCGACTTCGATTCTGACCACCACCAATATCGGCAACGTTCCCTTTAAATACGATGCTTTTGATAACATCTGCAACATCGGATTTACCGCCATGCCCATTGCCGTCCGGGCGGATGCTCCCTGGAAGACGTTTCAGGAATTTGTGGATTACGGCAAAAAGAACCCGAACAAAATCAAAATCGGTAATGCCGGCACCGGCAGCGGTACCCATCTGACCGCGGTTCTCATGGCAACAGTCGTTGATATGCAAGCCGTTCATGTCCCCCTTGGAGCCGGACGCAGAATTGCAAGCCTGCTGGGCAAAGAGGTTGAGGCCATTTGCGTACCCCTGCCCGAGATCGCCCCCCAGGTGCAGGCCGGTCAGGCCCGAATCCTGGCCATGAGCACGGAGCAAAGGGATCCGTCCCTTAAAGATATCCCCACCATGAAGGAGCTGGGTTATCCGGCGGTCATGGAGCTTTTCCGCGGCATCAGCGCTCCCAAGGGAACCCCGGCGGCCGTCGTCAAAAAGCTGGAAGCGGCCTTTCAGAAAGGTGCCGAAACCCCTGAGTTTATGGAACTATCAAAGAAAAACGGTTTCAATATCAATTTCATGGGCAAGGCGGAGTTTGAGAAGTATCTGGTCATTCAAAATAACAATGTGGCCGAGGCAGTTAAAGTGGGCGGCCTTTCAAAATAATAACCGTTTGGCAGGGGCGATGTCCCGGTGGAGAGTCGCCCCTGCTTTTAAGGGAATTTTTTGAATGAAAAAAGCCAATATCATCATCTCCGTCGTGCTGCTCATTTTCGGCAGCTATTATGCTTTTCTGACATCCCGTTTGCCGACGCGAAACCTGCCCAATACTTTGGGCATAGATTTCATGCCCTGGCTGCTGGTGGTCTTGTTGTTTATAGTGGTTCTACTGCTGCTGCTCAAGACTGTTTTAAGAAAACCGCTGGAAAGCTTTGACCCGAAAATTTCATCCAAAGAAGGCATCGGCATTATCTTCCTGACAATATTTTTGTATGCGTATGTCCAGGCCATGCACCTGTTCGGATTTGTGTGGGTGACACCCGTCTTCATGGCGGTGTTAATGGTCATGACCGGATCGCGAAAATGGAAGGAAATCGTTGTCTTATCGATCGTGTCCCCAATGGTTATCTATGTTTTTTTTCAAAAAATTTTTCAGGTGGTTCTGCCCGGCGGGAAATTTTTCTAAAGAGGAGCTTCGATGGACGGAATAGTGTTGACAGCTTTATATGAAGTGCTTCAGCCGCAGAATATTTTTGCTTCCATGGTGGGAGTATTTTTCGGGCTGTTCATCGGATCCACCCCCGGTCTAACCATCTCCCTGGGGATGGTGCTGCTCCTCCCGTTGACTTTTAAACTGTCTGCCGTGACATCCATCTGCCTGATGCTGGGATTATATGCCTCCGGTATGACCGGCGGCTCGATTTCAGCTATTCTATTGAATATACCGGGAACGCCGTCTGCCTCGGCAACTGCCATCGACGGATATGAAATGGCCAAAAACGGGCGGGCCGGCGAAGCCCTCGGGGTGGCTGTCGCGTCATCCTTCTTCGGCGGCATCTTCGGCTTGACCTGCCTGGTTCTGGCAGCCCCCCTGATCGCAAAGGTCGCGCTCAACTTCGGCGCACCGGAGCTGTTCGCCATCGTGCTGCTGGGCCTGACGCTGATCTGCAGCTTCGGCCAGGAGTCCACCATCAAAGGCCTGATCTCCGGCGTGATCGGACTCATCATCATGACGGTGGGACTCGATCCCATGATGGGCACTCCGCGATTTACCTTTAACACAGTGGAACTGCAGGCCGGCATATCCTTTCTGCCGGCGATGATCGGCCTGTTTGCGATTCCCCAGATCCTGGTGGGGATTGCCGGAAAAGTGCAGGTCATTCCGGAATACAAATCAAAAATTTCGGGGGTCCTGCCGAAAATCAGAAACCT
This sequence comes from Desulfobacterales bacterium, assembly GCA_029211065.1. Classification (NCBI taxonomy): domain Bacteria; kingdom Pseudomonadati; phylum Thermodesulfobacteriota; class Desulfobacteria; order Desulfobacterales; species Desulfobacterales bacterium. The sequence continues at coordinate 36,977 of JARGFK010000028.1, read as the reverse complement.
TTTTAAGCTGTTAAAAGCGATGCTGATCGGTTCGCTGGTGGGCACCGGCATCGGCGCGATTCCGGGCGCCGGCGGACCGATTGCAGTTTTTTTAAGCTATGATTATGCCCGCAAGGTTTCACGAAAGGCGGACGGATACGGCAAAGGGGAGCCTGAGGGCGTTGCTGCGCCGGAAGCGGCCAATAACGCCGTTGCCGGCGGCGCCCTGATACCCATGCTGACGTTGGGGATTCCCGGTGACCCGGTTACCGCCATTCTGCTGGGCGCCCTGTTGATTCACGGCCTGATACCGGGCCCGCTGCTTTTTCAACAGGCGCCCCAGTTTGTCTACAGCGTTTTCTGGGCCTATCTGGTGGCGAATTTTATGAACCTATTTCTTACTTTTTGCACCATTAAACTCTGGGTCAAGGTGCTTAAGGTGCCGGAAAGGGTCCTGCTGCCGATTATTTTAATACTCTGCGTGGTGGGAACTTTTGCCCTGCACAATTCTTTTTTTGACGCCGGAATCATGTTTTCTTTCGGCCTGTTGGGATATTTCATGAAAAAGTACGGATTTCCCATTGTCCCGATGCTGCTGGCCATCATCCTGGGACCGAAGCTGGAGGAACATCTGCGCATGTCCCTGATTATCTCCCAGGGTGACTACAGCATCTTTGTGACCCATCCCATCAGTCTGGCGTTTATCATTATTTCAATTATATCATTCATCATGCCGCTGATTAAATCCCTGTGGAAAAAAAAGAAGGTTGACGCTCAATAAAATTCTGACAAATGAAGTGCCAAAATTCAGGCGACGAAAATTTTAAGATGAAAAGAGGAGCAAACATGCAAAATAAGAGTCGTGGCAAAAGTTTTAAAATTCCAAAAACCATGAAAGCCTGGGTGCTGGGTGATCCCAACGAGCTGAAACTGACCCAGAAACCGGTGCCTGAACCGGGCCCTGCTGAAGTCCTGGTGAAGGTTGATGCGGTGGCCATCTGCGGGACCGACCTGGAGATTTTCGCAAACGGCCTGCCGGCCATGATTGAGGGCGGAATGCCGTTTAACAAGAATTTTACCCCGGGACATGAATATATGGGCACGGTGGTGAAGCCGGGCCCCGGGGTTGATGAATTTCAGCCGGGCGAGCGCGTCACCGTGGAAATCCATGCCGGCTGCGGCCGCTGTGAAAGATGCCGGGAGGGGATGTACACATCCTGTTTAAATTACGGCATGAACTACGGGGATAAAAACAAGGGCCACCGGGCCAACGGGTTTACCACGGACGGGGCCTTTGCCGAATACGCCGTCAACAGTATCAATACCCTGGTCCATGTTCCCGATCAGATGAGCGATGAAGAGGCCACCCTGGTGGTCACCGCCGGCACCGCCATGTATGGCCTCGATGCCATGGGCGGGGTGATTGCCGGTAAAGGCCTGGTCGTAACAGGGCCGGGACCCATCGGACTGATGGCCGTTGCAGTCGGCAAGGCGCTGGGTGCCCAGCCGGTGGTTCTGACCGGGACCCGAGACAGCCGCCTGAAGCTGGGTAAAAAGCTGGGAGCTGATTTTGTGGTCAATGTGCGCAAGGAAAATCCGGTTGAAGCGGTCAAGCGCATTACCGGCGGCAAAGGTGTCCATTATGTGATGGAGTGCTCCGGCGCTCCGAACGCCCTGAATGAAGCCGCCCAGATGGTAAACCGCGGCGGCCGAGTCTGTCTGGCCGCGTTTCCCCATGAACCGGTGCCGGTGGATCTTGCCTATCTGGTGCGTAACAACATATATGTCTACGGCATCCGCGGCGAAGGCCGAAGTGCGACCCACCGGGCCATGGCCTTCATGGAGCAGCGCCGGTTTGACGCCACCCTTATGCATACCCACACGTTTAAGTTTAAAGAGATTCCCACCGCCGTCAAATACGCGCGCGAAAGAATCGAAGACGCCATCAAGGTGGTCGTAAAAATGAAATAACCGGCTTGACTTTTGTTGAGAATACAGATATCAAAAAAAACAATTGTCTCAGAGGTTAAACGGCATAAACCTATCTTTTTCCATTTCACGCGGATGCGGAATATGATCCCGGAACATGTTCGGATGCTGTTAATCTGAAATTCCTCCCATTTGTTAATTTCTATGAATACACATCAGCTGACACAGCAGGTATCAATGGTTTCAAATTCATGGACTATTCAGACTGAATTTGAAGTGTGGTGACCATAATGATCGACGGAAAATGGCATTGATAAAAAATTTGTATAACCCGGTTGATAATTCAAAATGTTTTAAACAATAAGAAAGGAGGGTACCGATGGATAAGATACTGCGAATTGATGTGGGCGCAAAAGGTGGACCCAAGGCAAACACTCAGCCGATTGGAGACTATGCCGGTCTGGGCGGACGCGCCCTGACATCCGGGATCGTCTCAAAAGAAGTTCCGCCGGATTGTCACCCCTTGGGCGGCGACAACAAAATCGTTATCGCTCCGGGTCTATTAAGCGGGTCGACTGCGGCCATGTCGGGTCGTATCTCCGTTGGCTGCAAGAGTCCCCTTACCGGCGGCATCAAGGAAGCCAACTCCGGCGGGCAGGGCGCCCAAGTCTTGGCACGGTTGGGGTATGCCGCCATAGTCTTGGAAGGAAAACCAGCCGACGATACCCTTTACAAGGTCTTCATCAACAAGGACGGCGTAAAAATTACGGCGGACAACAGCCTGAAAATGCTGGGCAACTATGATCTGGTCGCTAAAATGAAATCCGCTCATGGCGATAAAATCGCCTGTATCTCGATCGGCCCGGCCGGGGAGATGAAAATGGCGGGTGCTTCGGTCGCTTTTACCGACATGGAGCTGCGGCCGACACGCCATGCCGGACGAGGCGGCGTCGGCGCTGTCATGGGATCCAAAAACATCAAGGTGATCGTTTTAGACGATGCCGGCATGAAAATGCGGGCGCCAAAAGATCCCGAAAAATTCAAGGAATCCAACAAGGCCTTTGTGGCCGGTCTGAAGAAGCATCCGGTAACCGGCCAGGGGCTTCCGGCATACGGGACCAATGTTTTGACCAACGTGATCAGCGAGGCAGGGGGATACCCCACCCGGAATTTTAAAACCGGGACTTTTGAAGGCGCCTCCAAAATCAGCGGGGAGACCCAGGCGCAGCTTGAGAACGAACGGGGCGGAGAAGGGTCTGCCACCCACGGCTGCCACCGGGGCTGTGTCATACGCTGCTCTGGAACCTTTTACGATAAAAACGGAAACTATTTGACCAAACAGCCCGAATACGAGACTGTCTGGGCCCATGGCGGCAACTGCGGCATCGATGATTTGGACGCCATTGCGCAATTGGACCGCCTGGACGACGACTTCGGTCTGGATACCATCGAAATGGGCGCCACCATCGCTGTGGCCATGGATGCGGGTGTTGCCAAATTCGGCGACGCCAATGCAGCCATCAACCTGGTGAAAGAAGTCGGAAAGGGCACACCCCTGGGCAGAATCCTGGGCAGTGGCGCGGCGGTTACCGGAAAGGTGTTCGGGGTAGAAAGGATCCCGGTGGTGAAGGGACAAGCGATGCCGGCCTACGACCCCCGAACGGTCCAGGGAATCGGCGTTACTTACGCCACCAGCACAATGGGGGCCGACCACACCGCCGGTTATGCGGTGATGACGAATATCCTGGGCATCGGCGGTAGTGTGGATCCACTCAAACCGGCGGGGCAGGTGGAGCTTTCCCGGAACCTGCAGATTACCACGGCGGCCGTTGATTCCACCGGCATGTGCATATTTATTGCGTTTGCTGTAGCGGACCAGCCGGAGACCTTCCAGGCGTTCCTCGATATGCTCAATGCCTTTTACGGGCTGAGTCTCACTGCAGACGGCGTTGCCGCTCTGGGCAAGAAGGTGTTAACAATGGAACGCGAATTCAACAAAAAAGCCGGCTTGACGTCGGAACATGACCGCCTGCCTGCATACTTCCTGAATGAGAAACTGCCGCCCCATAACATTACCTTCGGGGTAACCGATAAAGAGTTGGACGAGGTATTTAACTTTTAGATGCTGGCCGCTGTGATGTGGATAGGGGTCCCAAAAGGGGCCCCTATATATTTTCAAATGGTGCCAAATAATTACTGGTGAAGGGCATTCCCGGTGAGCATATGGTCTCATTTTGTCATTCCCGCCCCGCATCAAGTGCGGGATAAACTGCGGCGGGAATCCATGATCTGTAATTCCTCTCCCCCTGGAGACTGTGTCGTAATTGTTATAATGGGTTCTTTTTCTCCATGTCATGCCGGACCTGATCCGGCATCCAGGTGAACATCAACTTGAAAATATTCTGGATTCCGGGTCAAGCCCGGAATGACGAAAATTCTTGGAACGCTGGCTTTTACAATTACGACACAGCCCCCTGGTGGGGAGAGGTTAGGTGAGGGGGGGATTAACTCCAGCCATGAATCCAATTAACAATCTGTCTTTAACGGTTTCAGCCGAACTGTTGCCAAAATTCTTTCAACTACTCGAACAGGGGTTTTTAGTGGAAACGTCTGTGGGATGCAGTCTCCGGGATTTTATCTGCGGGGGATTGGGTCTCGACGGGCAATACCTGGCAGATAGAGTCCAGACGATTTTTTTGGATCATAATCCAGTGGATGATATTGATACGGCGCTTATTCAAGAGAACTCTACCGTGGCCCTTTCCGCCGCCATGCCGGGGCTGGCGGGTGCGACGCTTCGGAAAGGCGGTCGATTTGCCGCCATGCGCAACCAGATCACCTGCCGGACCGGCACGGCATGCGAGTCCGATCAACGAACCAAAGTAACGGTAAAATTTTTTAATGTGATTGCAAAAGATTTGGGGGGAAACTTACTTAATAAGGGGATCCGGATTCAGGACTCGAACTTTATCTGGTTTGCGAACAAACATACTGAAGCGTTCCAGGCGCATATCAGGTCGGCTCGGCTTGACGGGAAAACGATCGACCCGCACACGCTTGCCTCAATCCCCCGGCAGGGGGACTTATTTCTTCAAGCCGAGCTATGTTAAAAGAGCTCTGGAAAGAAGAACGGCCTGTCCGCCGATGATCATGTAAGGCAGGTTGCTTTCGTTCAGCGTTGCGCCCAATCGGGCAAGGATTTTTTCGAACATGAATTCAGTATCCCCGCAATCCGGATATCTACATGCATGCCTTCCCATGGGTCTGAGGGAGGCAGGACGCCGAGGTAACCTCTTCATTCCACATCGCAGTTAAAAGCTGAAGAGACTGTTCTGTTGATCTCAGCGTTTGATTCCTGATGAGATCATCTTCGAATTTTACCAATATGGATGCGTTTTTTATCATGTTCCTATCTATACCACTGTCCCACAGAATTTGCCACGGATGGGTTTTTTATTTTCAAACAGTCAGCAAAATCATATTTTAACATAAAAATCTTCATTTTATGTCAGACATATCTACGGGTTTTCAGCAGACAGATATCTTTAGGTGTTTGAATGATATCGGGAATCCAGGACTTCCCTGATATCCTCATATTTTTTGCGTGAAAATAATTTCAATTTCGGAAACAAATCGTTTGTAAAATTCTATCACAAGCGGGAATTGATTCAGGCAAGACATCTTGAATTTTTTGGTTTCCCTAAAGCAATGATGGAGAAATGACATCATCAAAACTTTTCTTTTGGGTGCGCAGCCTGAAATTGTCTTTTTGCCTCAGTAACTACCAATCAGGTGTGTCTCATGGTGAAAATATCCTGAAAATTGGTTAGACGAATTTCATTCCTTGCTGAACAGAATGTTTCCATAATAAGCGGTGGCGGATTCACCGGTATTGTCCGTGTCAGTCATGATCGCCACAGAGGAAATCATGGGCGGCTCACTATTGAAAGATTTCAGAAAATCCTCATAAATATTTCGTCTCTCGCTGATCCACGTGCCCGAATGCTTCTCACCGATTTCAATCACCACCATCATTGCCCGCTCTGTGTAAGGATTAGGTACAAACAATCCTTTCGGTGCACTGGAAGCCCAAATATAGTTGATGGTGGCCGAGGGGGGATATTCTCCATAAAGCTTTTTTGCGACCTTGTATTGAATCCTTTCAGAAAAGCTCAGCCGACTTGGATCGTATTCAAAAACGACATATATCCTGGCCGGGTAGTCGTCCCCGTCTTTTTGATAGACGTTTCCTTTCTTCAGAACATTGGCCACCTTCCAGCGCCATTGGATAATGGGATATTCTTTCGGATCTATTCGGATCTTTCGCATCAATCCGGAGGCCGATGCATCGGCATCTGCCTTGAGCACGACCATTCCGTTTTCTTCGACCAGTCGATAGATTGTATGCCGCTGAATGCCTTTGAAAGAAAAAATCTCCCAGTGCAGTGGCAGCGCATCTTCTGCTGTCGCATTCGAAAAGCGGCCTACCTCGATTGAAGGCGGGGATTCAGCAAGAACGGCCGGATGAATGCAAAAAAAAGCCATTACGGCCCATATGAAAATGGTTAATTTCCCTATCAATTCTACTTTGAAGCTATTAAATTTAATCTTTCTGGCTTTCTAATAAAAAATATAAAAGGTTGTCCGTAAATCCAGGTTGCTTTGTAAGATCAAGGTGATTTGAAAACAGGAAAAGGACTTGGTTCCATTGTATCGGGGATATTAACCGGCTATGCTGGTTGTCGGCCGAGCGCCAATCACCAAGTGCACTGCTGCGCAATACGGTTCCGTCACCGGGTCCCGTTTCAATGACGGATAGTCCTCCTTTTGAATCGTATTGAACCGTTTTATTGGTTTTTTCAGAATCACCTGCCACAAGCAGCATCCTAAGGGAAGTGGGTGGTTTGGATGGTATATCCATTGCAGCTGAAAATTGTCTTGCACGGCTTAAAGCCATGTGCAGGAAATTGAGAGCGAGCTCTCGCCTTTTTTCATGGCTCTCGATATCGTAAAAGAGCGACCTTAATACGCTGTCCTGTTTCGGATTTGCCAGTCCCCAGCCTTTTTGTATCCAAAGTTCAGGGTCGAGAATATCCTCTATCGGAAGTTTGTTTTCATCCAGCACCGGTTTTTGATGATTTCGCGGTAATAACTGATATAAAGAAGGCATGGTGCCCAAAACCGCAGGCGGATAATATGGTAATAATAAAGCCGGACGGAAGCCATCAACAAGACTGACGAACATATCAACAGAACCGGCATTTGGTGTGCCGATCATGACCAAATTTTCCACATGCCGGCTACCGGCCCATGTTATTTTCGGAATATTGCCGTCAGGTGGTAAATCCTCACTCCCGTACCTAAGATAATAACGAGCAACAAGCCCGCCCATGGAATGGGCAACAATATCAAATTTAACATCATAATCTTTAATACCGAAGCGTTTTTCAATTTCAAGTTGAACGTATTTTTTTTCTCCTTGATAAAGACGTCCAGCTTTTTAGCGCTTTCCACAATATCCCGGCGCCAGTCGTAATCGAACTGGAAACAGGTAAAATGGCGATTGCCGTAATCGATAACACCGGCTTCCCCGAGGTTTTGGTCTCGATATCCGCCAATACCGAGTACCCTCAGAATATTTGCATACGTCGTTTGTTCCAGGGGATAACCTAAAAAATTAAACTGAACTCTGTCGAGGGTCCCGGCAGATTCGACATTATCGCACATTTCCTCAAGCTTTTTCCCTTTAAACATCGGAATGGCGATAAGTCGGGCACCTTCGGCAGTTCGCGGGCTTATCGTATTTAAACCAAAGGCGCCCCATACCACGGAGCCGGTATCTTTATCGACCAGTTTGGAACCAAGCAGACCCGGAATAAGTATCACCGGGTTTCGGTACGGGCTTTCATTCTGAACCATGCTATTATATAAGCCCTTCAGATCCGGCACCTTGTAGGCGGTTGTACAGGCGATCATCGATAGAATGAGAACAGCTGTGATGAACCGGAACAAAAGCCTTATAGCGATTTTAAACCGGTCGTTTTTATACTGTTTAACAGCTTCCATGCTATGTCCTTTAAGGTGTAAATGATGCCGTAACCTGAACTCAGGTCGCGATAGCTCCACCTCAGGTAAAACCTGACCCTGCCGCACAGGTATAACAGTGATCGGCTGTCACGATAGGGTTTCCTATTACAGGGGGTCCGGACATTTCAGAGACGTGCGTTTTTCGTTGTGCCATATACATACCGCGGGCAAGATTAAAATCGCAATCAAAAAGATATCCATCCCAGGAAACAGAAACAAGCGTTCGACACATAACCCCCTCAACGGCGCAAGGATTGAAATTATATGCCAGCTTTTGCAGGTAACGGTCAAGATTGCCAGTGTGGACAAGCCATTTTCGAAATCTGCCCAGGGGAACATTTGCAAACGTAAAAAGCTGATTGAAAACAACGCCCCATTTTTTTTCAAGCACTTGCTTAAACCGCTTTTCCGTCTGAAACTGTGAGGGCGGAAGAAAAGCACCGGTCGGATTGGAAACCAGATTCAGCTCCAGACCGCTACCTTCCCGGCCATAACCAAGCGCATTCAGTTTTCTCAATGCATCGATACTCATCTTAAAAATTCCTGCGCCACGCTGGGCCTCGGTTTGGGCCAGATTCAATGATGGGAAAGAGGCAAAAATTACCACGGCATTCGACTTTAGCAGAGACATCAGTTCATCTCTTTTCCCGTCGTTCAAGGCAGAAAGGTTGGAACGCAACATAATTCTCGGCGCCAAGGGAGAAAGTCTTGCTACGATTTCCGATATATTGGGGTTCAGTTCAGGCGCGCCACCGGTGATGTCGATGACTTCAAACTTGCTTCGGTGGGCGTATGCCGCCACATTATTGAGCGTGTCTATATCCATATTTTCTATTTTATTAGGGCCTGCATCCAAATGGCAGTGCTGGCAAGTCTGATTGCACAAAAGGCCGACATTAACCTGCAGCGTTCGCGTCTTTTCCCGTAGTAATTTTAACCCGTGCTTTGCCAGGGTCAACCGGAATGGATCGATTTTTGAATCTGTCCGGTTTTCGTTCATATATTCTTTTAGTTGTGTGCAGATTTCAAGCATGGCTACTCCGCCTAATACTATAAGATTGTATCTTCATCGTATAATATATGGATTTTAAATAGACAATTTTTCAGAAATGTTGCGCATCTGAACTCCGTGGACCAAAGACGCGCCGCCTCGGATGGCGGTTGCGACATGAATGGCCTCGGTCATTTCCGCCGGATTAGATCCCTTCTCCAAACATGCCTGTGTGTACGCATCGATACAATTTTGCATTTTACCTTTCATTTTTGGTTATTGTAAAGAAAACTTGGTCAATGGTTGTTTGTCCGATCATGTCCTGGCTTTGAAGGGTTTGTTTGCAAATTCAAAACTCCTCGCCTAAGATGTTTTATCCCTTTCGTGCCGGCGATAATAACATCGGATGTCGTATCTAAAAAAAGCCCGTGTTCAACCACCCCGGCACGCTCGTTTAAGAGGACAGCCAGGTTTTTGGGAGCGGAAATTGGCCCGAAATGAGCATCCAATATCAGATTGCTCTGATCTGTCCGATAGGGACTTCCATCCACATCCATTCGCAAGGAAACCGATGCCCCAAGAGATTGAAGAAAAATCTCCTCTATTCTACAAGCAAAGGGGATGACTTCAACCGGCAAGGGGCCGTGGGTTCCCAGGCGGGGAGAAAGCTTATTCTCATCTGCGATAATAACGACTCTACGACTTACCTGCTGCAAAATTTTCTCTTTCAGTAAGGCGCCGCCGGCACCTTTAATCATATTTAAATCCGGATCTATCTCATCTGCACCATCAATGGTTAGATCAATTTTCGGATGAATTGCAAACGTCGTTAGCGGAAACCCAAGAGATTTTGCCATTTTTTCAGTAGCAAAGGAACTGGCAATGCCCTGAATATTTTCCAGTCGTTTCCGGTTTAAAAGGTCCGCCAGTCTTTCCAATGCGAACCGAAAGGTGCTGCCCGTGCCGAGACCTAGAACCATGCCGCTTTTTACAAGTTCAACCGCTCGGTAAGCGGCCGCTTGTTTCAGTTTGTTAAGAGCGTCCATCGATGGATCATTTGCCATATGTTGTTATTTATATTATTTATTTCAATAAGTTAAAATATAAAGTGGTTATAGGGCCGATCCTGCACAATAGGCCGCACCGATAAGGGCGGCTTTATCGTTGAGAACAACCTTAACAGGTACCTGCTCAAGAAAGGTCTTAAAGCGACCCTTGTTTATAAAAGCTTCCATGAAGATACCTTCTGTTAATTTGGGCAAAATCTTCGGAGAAATCCCGCCTCCCAAATAAACTCCGCCCATGGCCGCTCCAGTCAGGGCAAAGTTGCCGGCAGCTGCGCCGAAAATGGAGACAAAGATATTCAGCGCTTGAACGCAAGCAGCGTTTTTGCCTGTCAACGCAGCTTCAGTGATGGCTTGGGGAGGAAAAGCCCCAAGTTCGTTTTTGTCCCGCCAATGTCGCCAGCCAAAACACATGTTTTATCCGTTGACGTCCTCATCTGATATCTTCCATGATTAAATTTAAGACCCAATTCATTTTTCGCCCTTTACCTTTTTAATGATCTTAGGGATGAAAAACGAAAAGACAAAAAGCCCTATTGAAAAGAAAACCTTAAAGGATATCAGCTCTCCCCAGTTGCCGGAGGCCCATATTTCTTTCAGAGTTCCGATGAAAAAGGTAAATATGAAAGTCCCTACGATAATGCCCAGACCGGTTCCTACAAAATAGTCCCAGAAGCGTACCTTGGTTAGTCCCATTCCAAAGTTCATGGGCGTAAACGGAAAATAGACCAACCTAAGATACAGGACGGTGGCAAAGCCGTTTCGTTCGATGGCGTCGTCATATTTTTTCAGTCGATCACCGATCAGCGAAGCGGCAAAATCCCTCCCCAGGGTTCGTCCAATAAAGAAGGCGGCGCTCGACCCAACCATGGCGCCAATCCACACATATAAAAACCCCCAATAAGGACCGAAAATAGCGGCGCCGAGACCGGTGAGCAAGGTTCCGGGCAAAAACAGACAAACTCCCCCGGCATAAAGCACCATATAGACAAGCGGCGCCCAAAAACCGGAAGCATCTAAGAAGCTCCCCAGAGCTTCGGCCGTGAGATAATTCTGGATTGGCGTAAAGCGGATTAAAATGATGGCCGCAATAATAAAAAACACAAATATGAGGGCTTTCGCCCATGCTTTGTTACGTCTATCGGGTAGCTTATTGGCAGTTAATTCCATCTGTTTTCTCCTGTTATATAATATTTTCTATCGCTTGCGGTCCCTTGCTTCCGGATTCGTAAAAATGGAGTATGGTTGCTCTGTCGCCGCAATTTTCGCATGTGGATAAAATGGGTGTCAGAAAAGCCCAGCAGGTCTCAACGCCGTCTTGACGCCAGAAAAGCATATGATCCCCCAGCAGGCAGTCGAGCAGCACTTTTTCATAGGCTTCCAACGGCTGCTCCAAGGGTTGCTGGTGGTAGTGAAAATCCATGGTCACGGACCGAAGACTGACCTGGGCTCCCGGTGTTTTCGTCTGAAAAGTAAGCGCAATTCTTTCGTCCGGATAAATACCGATGACCAGACGGTTGGCAATAATCGTTTCTCCCAGAATATTTCTGAACAAGGAATGAGGCACCGGTTTGAATTGAATTGAAATCTCAGTCCGTTTTTGCTGGAGACGTTTTCCGGATACAAGGTAAAACGGCACTCCCTGCCAGCGCCAGTTATCCAGGTAGACCTTCATCATGGCATAGGTCGGCGTTGGGGAATCGGGTGAGACCCCAACTTCATCCCGGTAGGCGGGGACAACCTGCCCCGAAATCGTTCCGCTTCCGTACTGGCCAAGAACCAGATAATCTTTCATGGAATCCGTCCGAAAGGGCCTAAGTGACCGGTAAACCTTGACCTTTTCATCCCGGACGCGGTCGGCCCCAAATATAGATGGCGGTTCCATGGCCGTAAGGGCCAGTAGCTGCATCATGTGATTCTGGAACATGTCACGGATGACGCCGGCCTGCTCATAGTAGCCGGCCCGGTGTTCGACCCCCAGGGTTTCGGTGGCGGAAATGCGGATACTGTCTATGTACCTTCTGTTCCACAGCGGTTCAAAAATGGCATTGGCAAATCTGAACATCAATACATTCTGAACCGTTTCCTTGGCCAGATAATGATCAATCCGGAATATTTGATGTTCCTTGAAATATTCATGAATCCCACGATCCAGTTCGACGGCTGACGCAAGGTCCCGGCCGAAAGGTTTTTCCACCACCAGCCGGACCCAACCATTGTTCCGTTCACCCTCTGAAGCGAGATCCGCCTGTCCGATCATTCGGGCTACCGGCATATAAAGTGTCGGCGGAAGGGCCAGATAGAATAGTCTGTTCCCGCCCGTACCCATCTTGCCGTCGAGTTCGCGCAACGATGTCGCAAGATCATGAAAGGTTGCACTGTCGTCATACTGAATGCGCCGGTAATGGAGAAGGGAAAGAAACCCGGTCTGCTTTTCAGAACTCGATGGATCTGAATCCTTTAATGCCTCGGCCATGTTGGTGCGAAACTGGTCATCGTCCATAGCCGTCCGTCCGCATCCAACGATTGAGAAAGGGTCTGGCAATCTTTCCATCAGATAAAGATTAAACAGGGCCGGGATCAGCTTTCGGGTAGTTAAATCGCCAGTAGCACCCAAAATAATAAGGGTACACGAATCGATGCACTTTTCCAAGGCATCGCCTGCGGTCATGGACCCGGGATCCGGGACACAGGATGCCTTTACCCATTTCTGCTGGAGCTGTCTTGACACTTTGCTTTCATTCATATCGGTTCTCCGCAACGACTATAGGATAGATTTGGATATTACTCAGCGTCCTTTACAGCGTGTCCGCCAAAATCCCGTCTGAGGGCAGAAAGAACCCTGTCGGAAAACGTGTTTTCCTGTCGGGACCTGAACCGCTGAAACAGGGAAAGCGCAATAATCGGCGCCGGCACGGCCGTATCGATTGCCTGCTGCAGTGTCCAGCGGCCTTCGCCTGAATCTTCAACGAAACCCTTAATATCTTTCAGGCGGGCGTCATGGCCGAATGCATCCTCCAATAGTTCCAGAAGCCAGGACCGCACCACACTCCCCTGGTTCCAGAGATGGGCGATTTTCTGATAATCGAAGTCTTTACTGTAGGAAGACGCTTCAAGAATTTCAAACCCTTCGCCATAAGCCTGCATCATCCCATATTCAATGCCGTTATGGACCATCTTGACAAAGTGCCCGGCGCCCGTTGCCCCGCAATACAGATAGCCTTCCTTAGGGGCAAGGGTTTTAAAAATCGGTTCCAACTTTTCAACTACCTGTCTGTCACCACCCATCATCAGGCAGTAACCAATCTTCAGGCCCCATATGCCGCCGCTTACGCCCACATCGACATACCGGATATTTTTATCATGCAGACGTTCAGCCCGTTTCCGGTCGTCTTTGTAAAAAGTGTTGCCGCCGTCTATGATGATGTCGCCCTGCGTGAGAAGATCTTTGAGTACGTCGATGTGGTCATCAACAGCTCTTCCCGCCGGCAGCATCAGCCATAGTATCCGGGGTGTTGGAAGTTTTTCAACCACCTCGGCAAGCGAATAAGCCCCGATCGCCCCTTCTTCTTTAACCAGTGCATGGGTTTTTTCCGGTGAGCGATTGTAAGCGACAACCTCATGGCCGCCTTGCAAAAGCCGCTTTGCCATATTCATTCCCATCCGTCCCAAACCGATCATTGCCATCTTCATGAGTGTTTCTCCTTCCTTGCAATGCTGAAGCGCAATCTTCCTTTTATGCTTGTCCGCAGGCCCTGCCTTTCAAATGAAAGAAGAATTTGAGGCCTTTTCTGACTTTATCTGAAAAAATTTTCAGCGAGAAAAAGTTGCCGGCCACCTTCTTGTTGATTTCACCGATGGTCGGGTAGGGATGGATAGCCGCAGCGATCGTAGACAGCTTGACTTTGCCGTTGAGTGCCGCCACCCACTCGCTGATCAGGTTTCCTGCGCCTGGCCCTAAGATCTGGACACCGATTGGCTTCTCTTTTTCGTCTAAGAGCAGCTTGACCATTCCAGTCAATTCTCCTTCGGCCAAGCTCCGGTCGTTGCTGATAAACGCTTCGGTCCAAACCGAATAGTCGATCCCCTTGGCTGCCGCTGTTTTCTCATTCATCCCGATGCTGGCAAGCTCCGGATCCGTGTAGGTGCACCAAGGCAGAAACGTGTAGTCCGCCTTTCGGGGAAGATGGAAAATGGCGTTGCTTACCACGATGCCGCCCTCGTAGCCGGCTGCGTGCGTAAACTGAAAACCGCCATTGACGTCCCCGACCGCATAAATATGCTTGCGTGTCGTCCGGAGTCGGTTGTCGACCTTGATGCCCTGCCTCCCCAGTTCCACGCCGATCGCTTCAAGCCCAAGGCCGTCGGTGTTCGGCTTCCGTCCCAGGGCCACCAGCAGCGTTTCGCCCCTGATGGTTGAAATCCCGCCGTTGACATCGCGGATAGTCACTTCGCGCTCAGCGCCCAGGTCCTTGGTGCCGACCACCGCGGCGTTCAGACGAAAGTCGACGCCCTCGCTGCGCATTGTTTCCATGACCGTGTCGGCCAGGTCCTTGTCTTCCTTTGCGAGGATCTGCTCGCCGCGCTGGATCACCGTGATGAGCGACCCGAGTCGATTGAAGGCCTGGGCCATCTCGATGCCGATCGGACCACCGCCCAGCACGATCATCGACGCCGGCAGGCGGTCGAGGTAGAAGATTTCGCGGTTGGTGATAAAGGGGGTGCGGGTAAGCCCGTCGATAGGCGGTATCGCCGCCGAGGAGCCGGTAGCGATCACCCAGTTCTTAGCCGTGTAGGTCCGGCCGTTGATCAAAATGCTGTGATCATCCGTAAATTGCGCCTGGCCGAACTCCACCTTTACCCCCAGACCGCAGAACCGCTGCTCGGAGTCGTGCTCCTGAATCGCAGCGATGACAGACCGGATGCGTCGGGATACCTCCCGGAAATCGACCGGCGGAGGCGCGACTTCGGGCAAGCCGTAGGTCGGTGCAATTTTCATCTGGTGGTATACGTGGGCAGTCTTAATCAGCGTCTTGCTGGGCACGCATCCATAGTGAGACAGTCGCCTCCCAGTTCCTTCTCCTTTTCAATCAGCAGCGTTTTGGCTCCCAACTGAGCTGCCCCGGATGCTACGGTCAGGCCCCCCGCACCCCCTCCAATAATACCCATGTCATAATCATAGTTTGCCATGCTAACTCCTTTTCCTTTGTTTATCTTTTCCCGGTCTATTTGCCGTTGAGCGACCAATCATAGTCAAGGTAGGCTACTTTGAACTTGCTTTTACTGTCTTCCAGCCTATTTTTCAGATCCCCTTGCGCGTATTTGAGAAATAAACCGACCACATCATCATTGAAATCCTCTGAAAACCATTTAAATATGCTGCTGACATAAAGCGTTTGCCCTTCAAGTCGGTTGGACCGGGGATCATTGATGAATGCCCGCGCCATTTCATCCAGTTGCCGGTCCAGGATATCCGCCCGATAGGGTTCCGGCCGCAGCGGAGGACACGATTTAGCTGCACAATTTATGGCGAAATGAACCCGGGGGTCTTTAAAGCGAGGCCGCAGGATGTCATGTTCGATATGATCCAATGTGACTACCTCCCCATCTATTCGCGCGATTTGTTTTTTCCACGGACTCTTAAAAATGCTTCCCAGATCCTTTATGGATTTCACGCCAGGATAACCGGTAAGGATCAATTTGATGGTCCAGGCATTGTAAGCGTTGATGTAAAAGGCAAACTGCTCGCCTTGCGAAAGGTTTTTTGTATCCGTCTCTTCGAGTAGATTGAGATATTGATCCAGCCGGGTCTCGTCGTGTTTAAACCCGTTATAGTCCACTACACCGTTTTTAACATATTTTTCGAGCAAGCCCGCATAAATGCTGTGATCCATTTCGGCGAAGGACCGGACCGGAGTTGCCGGCAAGATAAGCGTCAAAATAACCCAAAAGATAAGATGAACGTTTATTTTCATTTTATGCTCCTGTAATACTTAGTAAATTCATTGATCTTCGATTGCTTCGAGAAGGTTGTTCAACCTGATGGCTGTTGTGAATCAGAGTTTTTAAGGTTGCCATGTTTTTTTATCCTATCGAACAGCTTTCCTCCAAAAGGTTTAGGCTGTTTCCATCCCCATTTCAACTTTTTTGTCCTTTTGTCGAGGAAAACCAAAAGTCCTTACAAAAATTCATGGCAAATATGCCGCTTTCCTAAAATTGTCACATGTGGTAAAGAAAAATTACATGAACAAGAAACCCGGAGGCAATGACGAATGCAGATTGGCCGAAACGATCCCTGCCCCTGCGGCAACGGCAGAAAATACAAGAAATGCTGTTTGAGCGGCAATGTGACGACTTCAGTTGAGCTTCGCTACCGACGACTTTCGGCGGCACATGACAGGCTTGCCGAACGCCTGATGAAGTATGCCGTTAAAACCTTCGGTAAGGATATCTTCTCTTGCGCACTGAATGAATTTTGGATCTGGCCCGAAGATGATAAGGAAGCGCCGGATTCCGAGTGTATGGATCGCCAGCGGCCGCTCTTTGTACCCTGGCTTCTATTCAACTGGGAATACGACGAATTCGACGAGGATTTCAAGCTGAACGGACCGCCGGATCGCACCGTGGCAGAACTTTATGCGATGGATAAAGGGACGCAGCTGGAGCCTATGGAGCTCGCCCTGATCGGCGCCGTCAATCGCAAACCATACTCACTCTGGGAGGTCTTAAAGGTGGAGCCGGGCAAGGGAATCAGCCTGCGGGATGCATTGACCGGCGCTGAAATCAGCGTTGAAGAGCGCAGCGGCTCCCGATATGTCAAACCCGCCGATATCCTGTTCGGCCGGGCGGTAAGCGTAGAGGGCGTCGGCATGCTCATCGGGCTGGCTGCAACCGTCATCCCGCCGCGAAACAAACCTGAAATCATCCAACTTAGAAATCAGATTAAAGCCGGTTTGCCTTCCATCACCGACCAGGATCTTTATGAACATGATGTCGAGATCCGCGCCGCTTTCCTGGATATTGACGAGCGCTTGCACCGGCCGCCCCAAATCTGCAATACCGACGGAGATCCCATTGAATTTCATAAAATAATCTATGCCGTCGAGTCGCCCGAAGAGGCTTTTAGAAAACTTGCCTCGCTGTGTGCAACCGACGGGAAGGCCGATCTTCGCGAGACAGCCGAGATAGATGCAGACGGACAAATCCGACGCGTGGAAATTCCCTGGAATCGAAAGGGGTATAAAGGCAAGCCGGAGTTCACAAACACGTTGATGGGAACCATCCGCATCGACGGCCGGAAACTGAGCGTCGAAGTTAACTCGGCCGAACGCGCCAAAAAAATCCGCAAAGAGATTCAAAAACGTCTGGGAATGGGCGTCCGCTTTAAGGCAGATCGAATCCTGGAGCTTGATGCGATGGCAGCGAGCGTTATTCCCGAAAAACAAAAACCTGAAAGATCCGCCGAGCAAGACGAGCTCATGCAGCATCCCGAAATTCAGGCCCATATGGCCGAAATGATGAAACGGCATTGGGAAGGCTGGGTAAATATGAAGCTGCCGGCCCTGGGAGGAAAAACACCCAAACAGGCGGTTAAGACCGCCGACGGCCGCGAAGCGGTCGAAGCCCTGTCGGCCGATGCCGCACGAGAGAGGCCGGACGATCCAGTCATGGGGGATTTAAACCGCAACGGCGTGAGGCGAGCGCGGGAGATCCTGGGGCTTTCCAAATCTGTAAAATAGAGAATGCGTTCATTCGCCATGCGAGATGACATTGATCTGAAATACTTCAAGCACCGTCTTGAGCAGCGTCTCAAAGAGATTACGGCCGGTCAAAAACCGACGGAACCCGTGGCGCTGGATCAGGCACGCGTAGGACGCCTGTCGCGAATGGACGCTATGCAGCAGCAGGCCATTGCCCAGGCGGCCGCACGTCTCACGGCAATGGAAGAGCGGCGCATCCGCACAGCGCTTGACCGCATGGCATCCGGCGATTACGGATTTTGCATCCATTGTGAAGAAGAAATTGTCGAAGGGCGCCTGCGGGTTGACCCGAGCGCCTTGACCTGTATCGCCTGCGCCCGGGCGTCGGATAGGAGCTGACAGCATGATCGGCGCTATCGCGGGAGATATCATCGGGTCGGTGTACGAGGCTTATCCGCTCAAGACCAAGGAGTTTCTCCTTCTTCATCCGCAGTGCCGCTTCACCGATGATTCCGTGCTCACTATTGCAGTCGCCCAGGCCATTATGCAGGACGGAGACTACCGTCGCTGGATCCTGGAGATCGGCCGCCGCCATCCCCATGCCGGTTACGGCGGCGCCTTCATCCAGTGGCTTTACTCCCCTGATCCCGAACCTTACAACAGCTGGGGCAACGGCGCCGCCATGCGGGTCAGCCCGGTGGGATGGGCTTTTGACGGCATTGATGCCGTCCTGCGCGAAGCGGCCCGCACGGCGGAAATATCCCACAATCACCCCGAAGGCATCAAAGGCGCCCAAGCGACTGCTTTGGCCGTTTTTCTGGCAAGGACGACGCGGGACAAAGCGGTGATTAAAAAGGAGGTGGTTGATCGGTTCGGATACGATCTCGATCGGACCGTGGCAGGCCTCCGGCCGACCTACCATTTTGATGTGTCGTGCCAGGGGACGGTGCCGGAAGCCATCATTTCCTTTCTGGAAGCCGACGACTACGAGGATGCCGTTCGCAACGCCATTTCGCTGGGCGGCGACAGCGACACCCTTGCCTGCATCACCGGCGCTATTGCCGAAGCTTACTACGGCCCCGTTTCCCGGCACATATTCGATGGGGTCAAGGCGCTCCTGACACCGGACCTCTGGTCGATCACCGAACAATTCTGCCGCCGATACAAACCCGGTATGAATGCGCTGCTGGGAAATATCTGATTGAAATTGGGAAAAAACGGTTATGTTCGATATTACAGCAACATACACCGATCAATATGAACTGGTCATGGGACAGGCCTATTTTTTGGCCGACCGCAAAGATCATCAGGCCGTATTTAATTACTTTTACCGGAAAACGCCGTTTAACGGCGGATACGCGGTCTTTGCCGGTTTACTGGACCTTTTGACGATCCTCGAGAATCTTCGCTTCGACCAAAAGGACTTGGATTTTCTGCAAGCGCAAAATTTCGATTCCAGATATTTGACCTATCTTAAAAATTTCCGTTTTACCGGCACGATTTATTCTTTGCCGGAAGGGGATTTGGTATTTCCCACAAGCCCGATTTTAAGGGTTGAAGGAGCCTTGATCGAGGCCCAAATCATCGAAACGATGTTGCTTAACATTCTTAATTTTCAGTCGCTGATTGCAACCAAGGCCAGTCGCATCCGCCTGGCGGCTAAGAGCGGCACGCTTATCGATTTCGGATTGCGCCGAGCCCAGGGACTGGGGGGCTACCATGCCGGACGCGCGGCTGTTATCGGCGGATTCGATGCGACCAGCAATGCCCGGGCGGCAAGGGATTACAATCTGCAGGCCTCGGGCACCATGGCGCACGCTTATGTTCAGAGCCATGACAGCGAGCTATCGGCCTTTCGCAGTTTTTCCGCCGCCCGGCCGGATGACTGCGTTCTGCTGGTGGACACCTACGACACCCTGAAAAGCGGCGTGCCCAACGCGATTATCGTGGCCAAAGAAATGGAGAAAAAAGGGCACCGCCTGAAAGGCATCCGGCTGGACAGCGGCGATCTGGCCTATCTTGCCAAACAGAGCCGCGCACTGCTGGACGAAGCGGGTTTAGGGTATGTCAAAATTGCGGCATCCAACCAGCTCGACGAGTATGTCATCAGAAGCTTGTTGGCGCAAGATGCACCTATCGACGTGTTCGGCGTGGGGACTAACCTGGTAATTGGCCATCCGGATGCAGCACTCGACGGTGTTTACAAACTGGTGCAAGCCGATGGGCGCCCGGTTATCAAACTTTCAGAAAATGTGTCCAAAATCACTTTGCCTCAAAAAAAGCAGGTCTGGCGCGTCATCAATCATCAGGGCCAATTTTGGGGCGCCGATGCGGTCGGACTCGACGACGAAAAAAAGATTTTCGTGATCCATCATCCGTTCATTCCCCATCAATCATTAGAAATCGGCCCATATGAAGCTGAGCCGCTGCTGCAAAAAGTAATGGACAAGGGCCGCATGGTGTATGACCCGCCTCCGTTATCCCAAACGGCGCAATATTGCCGCGAGCGCCTGGACATGCTGCCTGCGGAATACAAGCGTTTCGAAAATCCGCACATTTACAAAGTCGGCATCAGCAGCAAACTCAAGAAAATCAGGGATCGTCTGATCGCACGCCATAGAAAGTAAATGAAAAGCGATTTTAACAGGAAATTTTAAATGGTCGCTTGACATGCTCACTAACAAAGTATAACTTATACCCGTTATGAACGTTTTTTTTAAATTTTGGAATTTTACCATACTGATTATAACGCTTTTAGCCCCCCTGCCAATGCGTGTGATCGACAATGCCCTTTCCCGTCCGACACCGCCCTGAGGATGATCCTTTCAACTTGTTTGATACCGCAGCGCAACTGAGCCTTTAGGTTCCGGTTAAATTTAAAAAATTCTTTACTCAAAGTCTTTACGTCAACAAAACGGCCGTTTGAGCATATCAGACGGCTTTAGCTATCGGCGAAATGACGCTTCACCGATATGAAACTAATGCAGTCACATAAAAAAGGAGAATTCATGTATAAAAAATTAACCATAGAACTGGGCGGCAGATCCTTGACCATCGAAACCGGCCGTTTAGCAAAACAAGCCGGTGGCGCGGCCCTGGTCACTTACGGCCAAACGGTCGTGCTGGTGACAGCCACCGCCGCCCCGGAGCCCAAGACCGATATCGATTTCCTACCCCTTACGGTGGAATATCAGGAACGTTTCTATTCGGTAGGCAAGATCCCGGGCAGTTATTTCAGGCGCGAAATCGGAAGACCGAGTGAAAAAGAGACTTTAACCAGCCGGTTCATCGATCGGCCGCTCCGGCCGCTTTTTGCAAACGGCTACGGCAACGAAACCCAAATCATCGCAACCGTGCTATCGGCCGACCAAGAAAATGATCCGGATCTGCCGGCCATGCTTGGCGCCTCCTGCGCTTTGATGGTTTCCGACATTCCCTTTCTTGGCCCGATCGCCGGTGTCCGGGTCGGCTTTGTCGACGGCCAATACATTCTCAATCCCACTCCGGCTCAGCAGAAAGAATCCCGCCTGGATCTGATCGTCGCCGGCTCAAGAAATGCGGTGGTAATGGTGGAAGGCGGGGCCGACAGCCTCGCTGAAGATGAGGTCCTGGATGGCATTTTTTTCGGCCACAAGGCCCTGCAGCCCCTGCTGGATATTCAGCAAGCCCTGCGGGAAGCTGCGGGCAAACCCAAAATGATTCTGGAACGACCGGAGGTTAATGCAAACCTCAAAAAAAGAGTGGCGGAGCTGGCTGCCGATGATATGCTCCGGGTCATTTCCAGCGTGGATAAAAAAGAGCGGGAGTTCCGCTACCGGGAACTGCAAAGCAAGGTGGTCGATGACCTTTCGGAGGAATTTCCGCAAGAAGCGGCCGCTGAAATCAAATCGCTGCTCAAGGACCTCTGCAAGCACATGATGCGCGCTCGCATCGTCAAGGAAAACGCCAGAATCGACGGCAGGCGCCTGGATGAAATCCGGCCCATTGACTGTGAAGTGTCTTTTCTGCCCCGAACCCATGGCTCAGCCCTTTTCACGCGCGGCGAAACCCAGGTGGTCGTTACCGCCACCTTGGGCAGCGGCGCGGATGAGCAGCGGATGGAGCTGCTGGGCGGCATGACGTTTAATCCGTTCATGCTGCATTACAATTTTCCGCCCTATTGCGTGGGTGAAGTGCGCTTTCTGCGCGGCCCCAGCCGACGCGATATCGGCCACGGCGCGCTGGCGTCCCGGGCCATCCGGGCGGTGCTGCCGGATCGGGAAACTTTTCCCTACACCCTTAGAGTCGTCTCCGAGGTAACCGAATCCAACGGCTCGTCTTCCATGGCTACGGTCTGCGGCGCCAGCATGGCGCTCATGGATGCCGGCGTACCCGTCAAAAAACCGGTGGCCGGCGTGGCCATGGGATTGATTAAGGAAAATGATACAGTCATCGTTCTTTCCGACATTCTGGGGGATGAAGACCATTTAGGGGATATGGATTTCAAGGTCTGCGGCACCGATGAAGGGGTGACGGCGCTGCAGATGGATATCAAGATCGAAGGCGTCTCAAGGGAGATCATGGGAAAAGCCCTGATGCAGGCCAGAGAAGGTAGGCTGCACATCCTGGAGAAAATGCGCGAAGGCATCGCTGCTCCCAGGCCGCAACTGCCCGCGCATGCGCCGAAATTAATCATCCTGCAGATCAACCCAGACAAAATCCGTGACCTTATCGGCATTGGCGGCAAGATCATCAAGGGATTAAGTGCCGAATTCGGGGTTAAGATCGACGTCGAGGATTCCGGCAAAGTCAGCATCTTTGCGCCGAACGACCCTATCGGCGCAGCGGTGACCGAAAGTATCAGAGCCATTACCGAAGAAGCTGAAATCGGCAGGATTTACCAGGGCATTGTCCAGAAGATTGCCGATTTCGGCGCTTTTGTCGAAATCCTGCCCGGGACGGACGGCCTGGTGCACATCTCGGAGCTTGCCGGCCACCGGGTGAAGAAGGTTTCGGATATTTTGCACGAGGGTGAAACCGTAACGGTCAAGGTGCTCGGCATCGACTCGCATGGCAAGATCCGGCTGAGCATGAAAGCCGTTGCCGCCGAGAAAATCGAAGCATAATACGAATAATCTTAGAACTGCCATGCAAAGTTTAGAGGGCATCCATGTGCAAGAGCCGCCTTGCCGATGCATTGTGTGCGAAAATATTTCTGCACAGTTTTTCGTAAGTACGGAGGGGTTGCGGTATAAGCGTTGCCGGATTTGCCGGGCGATTTTTTTGATACCAGCCCAGAGGTTGTCCTTGGAAGAAGAATACGCGCGCTACTGTCAGCACCGGAACAATCCATATGATCCGGATTATCGCCGTTTTTTAGCGAAACTTGCAAAACCATTTCTCAATCGGCTGTCGCCTGGCGCGAAAGGTTTGGATTATGGGTGCGGCCCCGGTCCGGCCCTGGCTTACATGCTTCGCGAGGCTGGACACCGGGTGCATTTGTTTGACTTATTCTTTTTCCCTGATACAAAACCGCTTGCCGATCTTTATGACTTCATTACCTGCACGGAAACGATCGAGCATCTCTATCAACCGGCCGAGACATTTGCCCGTTTTAACCGGATGCTGCGACCGGGCGGATGGATGGCGGTTATGACCTGTTTTTTAACCGATGAGCGTTGTTTTACATCCTGGCATTACCGCCGCGATCCGACCCATGTGGTGTTTTATCGCGCCGCAACTCTGCGCCATATTGCCGGCCGACTCGGATGGAGTTGTGAAATCCCGGTCAAGGATGTCGCCTTGATGCAAAAGCCGTATTTGCCGGACATGATGAATGGAAGCATCAACAGCGCTGCGCTATGAAATCGTCTGAAGCATTAATGGAAAAACCATTTTACAAGTCAGGCAACACGGAAATTGACCGCCGACGGACCTTCGGCATCATCAGCCACCCGGACGCCGGCAAGACCACCCTGACCGAAAAGCTTCTGCTGTTCGGCGGCGCCGTTCAGATGGCCGGCTCGGTCAAGGCCCGCAAGGCCGGCCGTTATGCCACCAGCGACTGGATGGCCATTGAACAGGAACGCGGTATTTCAGTGACCAGTTCGGTCATGAAGTTCAACTATCGCGAATGCGAAATCAACCTTCTGGACACGCCCGGCCACCAGGATTTTTCCGAGGACACCTACCGAGTGCTCACCGCCGTGGACAGCGCGGTCATGGTCATCGACAGCGTCAAGGGGGTAGAGACGCAGACCCGCAAACTGATGGAGGTTTGCCGGATGCGCAACACTCCCATCCTGACCTTTGTCAACAAGCTCGATCGTGAGGGCATGTCGCCGCTGGATATCATGAACGATATCGAGGAAACTCTGCAAATCGAATGCGCGCCGCTCTCCTGGCCCATCGGCATGGGCAAACGCTTCAAGGGCACCTACAACCTCTATCGCAGGGAGCTCATACTGTTTACTCCCGGACAGGACCGCCTGCCCGCCGATGCGATCACCATCTGCGATCTGAACGAAGCGCTGCTGGATGAAATTTTGGGGAGCCAGGCCGATGAACTGCGCGAGGATGTCGCCCTGCTGGAAGGCGCCGCCGACCCCTTTGACCTCCAGGATTTTCTCAAAGGAAGCCAGACCCCGGTTTTCTTCGGCAGCGCGATCAACAACTTCGGCGTGCGCGAGCTGCTTGACACCTTTCTGGAAATTGCCCCGGCGCCTTTGCCCAGGCCGACCACCACCCGCACGGTCATGCCCGAGGAGGACGCCTTTTCAGGCTTCGTCTTTAAAGTCCAGGCCAATATGGACCCGGCCCACCATGACCGCATCGCCTTTCTGCGCATCTGTTCGGGCCGGTTCCAGCGGGGAATGCGGGTGCGCCACCACCGCATCGGCAAGGATATCCAAATCGCCAATCCGATCATTTTTATGGCTCAGGACCGTGCCTTCGTGGAGGATGCCTGGCCCGGCGATATCATCGGTATTCACAACCACGGCACTATTCGGATCGGCGATACTTTCTCGGAAAAGGAACCGCTCAGTTTCACTGGCATTCCGAATTTCTCTCCCGAGCATTTTCGTCGGGTGCGACTCAAATCCCCGCTCAGGATAAAACAGCTTCATAAGGGGGTGAGCCAGTTGGTCGAGGAGGGCGCAATCCAGCTTTTCCGACCCCTTTCGGGCAACGACTTGATCCTGGGGGCCGTGGGCATTTTGCAGTTCGAGGTGACCATGGCGAGACTCAAGACCGAATACGGGGTCGACGCCGTTTATGAGCCGGTAAATTTTGCCACCGCCCGATGGATACGCTGCGATGACAAAAAAATGCTGACCGCCTTCGAAAAGGAGCGCCAGTCCAATCTGGCGCTGGATGCGGAAGGAAACCTGACCTACCTGGCGGAAAGCGAATGGCAGATTAACTATACGGCCGAGAAATGGCCGGAGATTTATTTTCACAAAATCCGTGAGTGCCAATGACCGAATGAAGTGATGCAGACCACGGTTAAAAGTCAGATACCGCCAATTAAAGTGATCAATGTTGAAACAGGAAAATCCGAACGGTGCAGCCAATTATCTCGATAATCGACGCCGCCCTCCTTGGGCTCATTGAGGGGCTAACCGAGTTTCTGCCGGTTTCTTCCACCGGCCACCTGATTCTCGCCGCCGCCTGGCTTGACCTATACCGCAATCCAGCCGCAAAAGCGGGCATCGATGCTTTCGGTATTGTGATTCAATCCGGAGCGTTGCTGGCGGTTGCGGGAATCTATGCGCCGCAGATCCGGTCGATTCTGCTGGGCCTGAGCGGACGAGATCCGGCTGGTCGCCGTTTACTTCTATTGCTGATGGCGGGCTTTTTACCGGCAGCGATCATTGGATTGTTGGCTGAAAGCTATATCAAGGCCACCCTTTTCGATATAGGGCCGGTGGCCGGCGCTCTGGCTGTGGGTGGTCTATGTATGATCGTTATCGAACGCAGATCCCGCCGAAAGCCCAGAGTCGATCCCTGCTGGCAGGAAAAGCAGGTTTTTGACATGACCATTCGGTCCGCCCTGGTTATTGGTGTCTCTCAATGCATCGCCATGTGGCCAGGCACCAGCCGTTCCATGGTCACGATCATGGCCGCACGCTTGCTGGGATTTCAACCTAAGGTCGCCGCGGAATTCAGCTTTCTGCTATCCTTGCCCACCCTCGGCGGCGCCACTTTTTATGAGTTCTGTCAGCAAGGACCGATGCTGCTGCGTTCCACCGGACCGGTAGTTCTAATGCTAGGTTTGAGTGTCTCTTGGCTTGTGGCGTGGCTGGCCGTTAAGGGTTTTTTGGCTTATCTCAACCGGAACGGTATGGAGATTTTTGGCTGGTATCGTATCCTTCTGGCGGGAGTGTTGCTGCTTTGGTTTTTTTAGCGATTAGCAATTGAGATCGTAACACAATGAGAATCGTTGTTGAGAAATGAATCATTTTGGAGCCGTGGGTGTGTTGCAGTTCGATTTGGCCATGGCACGGCTCAAAACCGAATACGACGTGGATGCTGCTTATGACAGGGTCGATTATGCCACCGCCCGTTGGGTGAACTGCGAGAACAGAAAACGGCTGACGGGATGCAGAAGGGCAAACCAGCGCAACCTGGCGCTGGATACAGAAGGAATTTGACGTATCTGGCCGAAAGCGAATGGCGGCCAGAATTTGAGGCGAAGCAGTGGCCGGAGATAAAGTTTATGAAAACAAGAGAACTCCAATGAGCGCAATAAAGTCTCAAACTTGTGGCAGATATTTCCACCTGAAAACCGGTTCTCAACCGAAGCGATGCTGGCTTGCCTTGCTTTCGGGGGTGTGCAAAGGATAATTACCCATTATGGCTTATTTTAATTTCTTACACACCCATTGCCGAGTCCTTTCGTTCGGCATCTTGCTGACACTCTTTTCCAGCTTCGGACAGACCTTTCTCATCTCACTCTTCGTGCCTGGTATTCTGGAGACATTTTCCTTGAATCCGGCGCAGTTCGGTTCGCTATATGCAGCTGCCACCTTAGTTAGTGCCGCCTGTCTGCCATTTTTCGGCCGTCTGATCGACCGGATGCCGCTACGGCCTTTCAGTCTGAGTGTGGGCATCGGTCTGACCCTGGCCTGTCTGGCGATGGCCTTTGCATTCAATGTTCCGGCCCTGTTTCTTGCTCTCCTCGGGTTGCGTCTGACCGGTCAAGGCTTGCTCAGCCTGACCGCTTCGACCACCATGGCGCGTGAGTTTGAAGACGGACGCGGCCGGGCCTTGAGTGTTTCGGGGCTTGGTTACCCGTTGGGCGAAGGTTTGCTGCCGCTGCTCATCGTGTACCTGATGCAAGCCGCCGACTGGCGCATGAGCTGGGGCATTCAAGGAGGCGTCATCGCACTTGTTCTCCTGCCGGCCATGAACTCGCTGGTCGGTGAAAAAGAAGCGTATCAGGGTGGAGCGAAAGAAACGGATAGGACCGGATTCCGCACCCGGATGCTTTTTCGTGACTGGCGATTTTATGCGTTGCTTCCGGGTAATTTGTTTCTGCCGATGGCGCTGACCGGTCTGTTTCTTTATCAGGGACTGCTGGCTGGAGAAAGCGGCTTTTCACTCCAAGCCATGGGAGCGGCCTTTGTCGGTTTTGCGGTGGCGCGCTTGACGGCGTCGCTTGCCATCGGCCCGCTTATAGATCGCTGGAGTGCGATGCGCCTGTTTCCATTTATACTTCTACCGGTAGCAGCCGGCATGGCTTTTCTCTGGAAAGGCCCGCTCTTTTTGGCGCCTTTTGCTTTTCTGGCGCTGGCAGGCATGAGCCAGGGAATCGCCGGACCGACCATGACAGCTCTCTGGGCCGAAATATACGGCAGCGCCTCGTTGGGCGCCATCAAGGGCATGGTTGCCAGCATGAGCATCTTTGCCACTGCGCTCGGCCCTTTGTTAATTGGTTGGCTGCTGCTTGTAGAAATTTCTTTTTCGGTTATCGTGCCCGCCTGCGCAATGCTGGCATTGGGAGTGGCGGGGTTGGGGTTATCCCTGCAAAAAAAAATCTCAAACTTAAAACTTAGTCGCCGCGTATAGCTCTTTTATGACGCTTTCTGATACTTTTTGAGAATATTTTTAAAGTATGTGAAATTGTATTTAAACAAACGGAATATTTCTCTGAAAAGCTCGTTAAAGATTTTAAGGAGAAAAATGGCAAATGGTAAAAAATATTATTAGAAAAATATTGGGGAACAATTTATATATTAATAGTTTTGGATATCTGAGTAGTATTTATCAGGCAACGTTTTTAAACTATAAAGAACCAAGTATTCATTTCATAAAATATTTTATATCGAAAGGAGATACCATATTCGATATTGGTGCAAATGTTGGCCGATTTACAGCTTATGCCGCTCCTTTGGTAGGGAGTGAAGGTAAAATCTATAGCTTTGAACCACTTGCGTTTCCTCGTAAAGTTTTAAGGCATATGAGGGCTATGAAAAGGTTAAGACAAGTAAATATAGTTGATTTGGCTCTTTCAGATATCAAAAAAAATGAAAACATCACAATCCCTTTAAAAAATGGATGGAAGCCAAAAACTGCCTTGGCATTTTTGGGGACGGGGAACCTTAAGGGTTCAATTCAAGAGCAAGTTAAAATAGATACAATAGATAATTTTTGTGTTTCAAAGAATATAAACCGTTTGGAATTCATTAAATGCGATGTCGAAGGTCACGAATTAAAAGTCTTTTTAGGTGGAGCAAGAACATTGGTTAAATTTAAGCCGACTATTTATTGCGAAATTGATCAATCCTTTTGTACATATAATAAAATAGATTTTAACACGGTTTTTGAAATGCTTAAGGAGATTGGATATTTATGCTATCTTCCAGATAATGACCGGTTAACAATGTTTAAAGACTATACTAAGGCTAAAAAGAAAGACGAATATTTTTTTATCCATGCGTCACAGAAAATAAATCATGTTCTTTAAGTTTCAGCTCTTTTGCCTATGTCTATAGTTCTGAGCATCTCTAATATGCTCATGGCGGGGCCCGTAGGAATCTATCACTGCCCAGCCTTTCGGGGAATAGATGTTGCAAAAATCGGAAATCCCGATGACTTTGCAGAGGTAGACCGCTTTGATCAAATTCTGGATCGTTTATATTCTTCTATTAGTGAATTTAATGCCCAAACCGAGTGTGATCTAACCGCCTGTTTTTACAATCATGTTAATTGGTGGGTTGAAGATATCATATAATCTGGAAAAGCCGTTGACCAAATTGAGGAAGTTTCTGATGACAATTTCTTTTTTTGAATATGGCCACAATGTTTATGCAGGCATGATTTATCTGAAAGCTTGGAGAATGCTTACAAAATAGCGTATAAAACTTGAATATTTTCTTAAAGCAGACATAAATCGCTGTATTCAAACTCAGAAATGAGCCACAATCAGTCAAGGAGGTTTTGGAATGAAGAAAATATTGGCCGAATGCCCTTCCTGCGGAGGCGAAATCGTCATCCTGCGGACTTGAAGGCGTGTGCTGCTGCGCTGCCGGTCATGCAGCGCTTTTTACCCGCCGGAAAAATATATGCGAGAACCGGATGACGTCCTTGAACCGAATCATACCGATATGTCTCCGTACAAAGTTTAGAAACGGATAGCCTTGCTGGATCCTTTACAGGATAAGGTCATACGACCTGCGGCATCTTTTAGTGCCTGCTTGATTCGTTCGCGGGCATCCGGGGGCATATAGGCGGGTTTATCCGGCAGGTCTTCATTCAGTTTTCGGCTGCGACAAAGTTCTCTTATGAACATAAGCTGCCGCCTGAATCGGGCACAGTGCCTGCACATCAAGAGATGCATCCGGATCAGCAGGCGTTGATAAAGAGGGATCCTGCGGTCCATTGATTCGGAAACCCGGCGGGATACTTCTTTACAATTAAACATCCAGTGAGACATCATATGCTTTTATCCTTATCCTTGTTAAACCAAAATATTTCAAGGCAGCGTCTCAGGTACGTTCTTGCCCTGTAAAGCATTGCCCAACTATTAGTCGCAGAAACCTGTAAATCTTTACAAATTTCCTCGGTATTGAGGCCTTCTATTTCTCTAAGCATGAACGCTCTGGAGATTCGAGCAGGAAGTTCCGAAAGGCATTTATAGAGTGTATCCAGAAATTCATGCTGTTCGTATATCCCGGAAGGGTTTTGATCCCATTTTTCCGGCCGGACTTTCCACCTGCCATTGTTATGATAAAATCCGTCAACTGTTTCCGACACCCTATCAACATCATCCACCGCTCTCTCGCGGTTCTTTTTTCTGAGATGATCCACTATCTTATGCTTGAGAATGGCCGTAAGCCAGGTCTTTATAGCGGAATCACCTTTGAAGTTTTTATAACCACGCAGGGCAGCCAGGAAAGTTTCCTGCACCAGATCCTCAGCTACAGCCTGATCCTTGCTGCGGGCAAGGGCAAACCGGTACAAGTAGTCTCCATATTGATCCAGCCAGGTTTCGGGGTCATGGTCGGGGCTTGCGGCTGAAATTTCTTTTGTCATTTACAGCACATGATTCTGATATGATAATTAGGGAAAGTTGCGCCTAAAAAACCCACTTGTATATTTCTAATTTAATTATAATATTGGATTTGTTCGACAGTTTTAGCAAATTGCCGGAGAAAAAACAACCAAATACAGTAGTGAAATATATTTGACTGGGGGTCAGTATGACAAAATGGACGGCTGAACATCATCGAATTTTATCATACCGGAATCACGGTTTAAACTGGAAAAAATGGGGCCCCTATCTCAGTGAGCGTTCCTGGGGAACGGTGCGGGAAGATTACAGTGCCGACGGCAGCGCCTGGGATTTTTCCCCCATGATCATGCGCGCAGCAAGGCCTATCGCTGGGGTGAAGACGGCATTGCCGGTATATCAGATCGTTTTCAGTATCTATGTTTTGCACTGGCCCTTTGGAACGGCAGGGACCCGATCCTAAAGGAACGCATGTTCGGGCTGAATGGTTCCGAGGGCAATCACGGTGAAGATGTCAAGGAATATTATTTCTATTTAGATAGTACACCGACGCACAGCTATATGAAAATGCTCTACAAATATCCCCAGGCGGAGTTTCCCTACAGTGAACTTTTGGCAGAAAATGTGCGGCGCGATCATTTGGACTTTGAATATGAATTAATCGATACCGGTATATTTGAGCAAAACCGATACTTTGATGTCTTTGTCGAGTATGCCAAGGCCGACCCGGATGATATTCTGATCAGGATCACGACGGCAAACCGAGGACCCGAGGCCGCCGAATGTCATGTGCTGCCCACGCTCTGGTTCCGCAATACCTGGAGCTGGGGGTATGAAAAAGGCCCTATGGGGGATATGCAGGGAAAACCTCAGCTCAGACAGATTAAAGCTAAAGCGGGAATCGCCGCGGTGGAAGCTAATCACCCGGCAGCCGGCACCTATTATCTGTATGCTGAAAAAGCAGCGGAATTGCTTTTCACTGAAAACGAAACCAATGCAGCCCGTTTTTCCAACTCACCCAAAGGCGGTTTTTATGTCAAAGATGCGTTTCACCGATACCTGGTCAACAGAGAAAAAGAAGCGATCAACCCGGCCGGGGAAGGCACAAAGGTCGTAGCCCTTTACAGCGGTGTGATTGCACAAGGCGAATCCCGGGTTTTGCGGTTGCGCCTTTCAAGCCGGACGCTCCCATTGGCTTTCATGGGTTTTGATGAGATTTTTGAAAAACGTCAGGCAGAGGCTGACGAATTTTACGCAGCGATACAAAATCCCAACCTGAGCACCGATGAAAATCGTGTGCAACGTCAGGCCTTATCCGGCATGCTCTGGACGAAACAGTTTTTCTATTACAATATCGAGCAATGGTTAGAAGGCGACCCGGCCATGCCTCCCGTTTCGGAGGCCCGCCGTGACGGGCGCAACCATGAGTGGGAGCATCTAAGCAACTTCGATATCATCTCTATGCCCGACAAATGGGAATATCCCTGGTATGCGGCCTGGGATCTGGCGTTCCACTGCATTCCGCTTGCCCTGGTTGAGGCAGACTTTGCAAAACGACAGCTGGAGCTGATGGCTCGCGAATGGTACATGCATCCCAACGGGCAGCTGCCGGCCTATGAGTGGCAATTCGGCGATGTCAACCCGCCGGTGCACGCCTGGGCGGCCTGGCGAGTCTATAAAATCGACGCCAAGCAGCGGGGCAAGGCCGATCGAGCTTTTCTGGAAAGCATCTTTCACAAGCTGTTGCTGAACTTTACCTGGTGGGTAAATAAAAAGGATGAAGGCGGACGCAACGTCTTTCAGGGCGGTTTTCTCGGGTTGGACAACATCAGTGTATTCGACCGCAGTGCGTCGCTGCCTACCGGCGGCCACATCGATCAATCCGACGGGACGGCCTGGATGGCATTTTACTGTCTGATCATGCTCAAGATCGCTTTGGAGCTGGCCGCAAAAAACCCGGTATATCAGGACAGCGCCAGTAAATTTTTTGAACATTTTCTGCGGATCGCCCGGGCCATGACTGCCGATTACCGTGGCGGTCTGAGCCTTTGGAATGAGGAAGACGGTTTTTTTTACGACGCCCTGCATTTACCGGACGGCAGAATCATTCCACTTAAAGTCCACTCTCTCGTGGGATTAATGCCGCTGCTCGCCGTCGAGACCCTGGAGGATGATCTCGTAGAAAGCCTGCCCATTTTCAAGCGACGCCTGAACTGGTTCTTCGAAAATCGGGTTTATCTGCGCGACAGCGGCAATGTCGCCTGTGTGAAATCGCCGGGTGAAAATTCGCGCCGGCTGCTGTCAATTGTCAACCGCGACCGCCTGATTAAGGTGCTGCGATCCATGCTGGATGAAAGCGAATTTCTTTCAGAGTTCGGTATCCGGTCTGTTTCCAGATGCCATAAGGACCATCCCTATTCGTTTTATGTGGACGGCCAGGCGCATACCATCAGCTACCAACCGGCGGAATCCGAAAGCGGGTTGTTCGGCGGAAACTCCAACTGGAGAGGGCCGATCTGGTTTCCAATTAATTATCTGTTGATCGAATCCCTGCAAAAATTCAATCATTACTATGGTGATTCGTTGAAGGTGGAATGTCCCACCGGTTCCGGAAACATGATGACGCTTGGTGAGGTGGCCACCGAACTGTCCCGCAGATTAATGAAACTGTTTTTGCGCAATGGCAATGGTGAACGGCCGATATTCGGCGGGCAGCGCATTTTTCAGAATGACCCCCACTGGAAAAACCTGGTCCTTTTTAACGAATACTTTCACGGCGACAACGGCGCGGGCCTGGGGGCCAGTCATCAGACCGGCTGGACGGGTCTCGTTGCCAAGTTGATCCAACAGTCAGGGGGATTTCCCTTCAAATAATTTCTTTTAATGCCGCTATGGTTTCCCCAGGATCCGGTCTTACGGTATAGTCCGGACTTATTTCTGCATACTGGATGATGCCGGCCTGATCGATGATGAGCCGGGTCGGCATGGGAAGCGTCCAGGAATCATCCCCATTGTATTCGTTAAGATGAATCTTGAACTGCTGATACAATTTCTTAAGATCATCTGGAAGCGTATACTTGATGCCGTAGCGTTCTGCCACCTTATTTCCCGGATCGCTGAGGATTTCCACATCCAGTCCTTTGTCCTCGGCAACGGCGCGATTGTGCTCCTCTAATTGGGGAGAGATAAGGACCAGCGAGGCGCCCAGTGCTTCTATTTCCGGGACCGTTTCTGATAGAGCCTCCAGCTCTAAATTGCAGTAAGGTCACCATCGACCCCTGTAAAAGCCCAGCACGATCGGTCCTTTCGACAGAAGCTGGTTTAAGGCCACTTCCTGTCCCTTTGTGTTTCTCAAGATGAATTCCGGCGCCTTATCTCCAACTTTTACGGTCCGGTCCAGAATTCCGGAATTTGTCAGATCATCCACAGCGCGGTGCATGATTTTTAAAGCCTCCTTGGGCGCTTTTTTCTCAAAATCTCTTTTGATTCCGTCCAGCTTATCCTGCAATTTCATGGCTTCCTCCTTTAACGTTTGGTTTCATCATAGACTTTTTACACTGTAAGGATTCAAGCATAAACTCGACAAATAGGCAAATGGGCAAAATAAATCTCCCATAAAGCAAAGACATCAGGATCGCATATGTATTTAGATTTAAATTCTTTTTAACATCATGTATTTTAAACAAGGAGACTGAAATGAAAAAAATCACTCGCAACATGAAAGTATTGGCAATCGTCTTGACCGCAATAATTTTCAGCACGTCCGGTTTTGCGGCAAGCGGCAGCGGCATCATTAATCTTGGTCCGACCAAATCGCACCCGGATGCAAGCGGTACCGCTTTTATTGACAATGAGCATATAAATGTTCAAGCCAGAGGGCTTAAACCCGATTCCGTTTATACCACCTGGTTTGTTAACATGAAACCCAACAAACATGAAACAGGAGCCGGCACGGCCCCTTACATGTTTAAAACCGATCGATGGGGCAATGGACATTATTCGGCCCCGCTTAACGAATCGCCTTTGGGTAAATGGGCCATGATTATGGTCGTGCTCCATCCGACAGGGGACCCCAAAGACATGAAAAACATGGTGGGCGCTTTATCGGCCGAATTTTAGAGGTCTATGAAAAAAGAGATCAGACCTTGTGTGTCATCTACTGAATCCTATATTGCTTTTCTCAATCAGGGCCTGATCTCGTTTTCTCCTTTATCGAATCAGGTTTTACACCCTTAACAAGGGAGTAAACAACCAGAATAAAGATAAAAACGACCGTTATTGTTAAAATAATTGGAGAACGTTCCTCCATGACCGAAATTTTATGGCCGAATACTGTATAGACAATCGTTGCGGGAAGCATGCCAAGAGCCGTGCCGGAAATAAAAGCCCACGTGCGGATGCCGCTTAATCCTGCCATGTAGCTTATGAAATCAAAGGAAATAAATGGCAACAGCCTGGCCAAAAGAATCACATAAAAACCGTTTTTTTCACCGGCACGCCTTATAAATTCGACAGCTTTATGGTTTCCGATGATTTTTTCTGCGGCCACGTTTCCGAAAAGACGTGCGATATAAAACGATGTTAAAGCCCCCATAAGGGCGCCGGACCAGGATAAAGCTGCCCCCCAGAAACCTCCAAACACCATACCATTGGCTGCAGTAACTATAAAAGCGGGCAGGGGTGCGATTATCGCTTGAAGGATCATCAAGAGCAGGCTCATTAAGGGGGCGGCAGCCCCCCATGACTTAATCAGCCTGATGGTTTGATCAAGATTTCCGGCAAACAAAATAGCGCAGGTCTTTTGAAAATGGTGATGGATAGAAAAAAAAGCGATTAGAAATAATAAAAGAATAATAGCAAATAAAACGTGGTGCGAAATCCGGTTCCTACGGGTTTTGGCATACACCAAACCGATAATGAGAATTCCCAGGAATAAAAGCAGTAAACTGTAAATACCCATCACAATAACCCGTTAGCTGATTCTATTTTAACGCCCCTCTGCCGAACGGCGATGCCGAAAAAATGCGCCATCGGCCGTTATGAAGCTTTAAAACGATGAAGTTGACTCCTTGGAACCAACAAAAGCTTGCCCAGAAGGTTGAGATCTTTATCGCCGCTTTCAAGACATATTTTCCGCACCTCATTGATCATTCTGGCAGCTGCGGTTTGACCCCAGAACCAATCGGATAGACTGGTACTGTCCGTCGGCTGTCCGGGCTGAGCCGCAACCGCCTCCAGGTAGTAGGCCTTCAAATCTTGAGCCGCCATCCTCAGGGCGGTAGATAGAACAAGGTCCGGCATCCGTTTATTCTGACGCTCGCCCTGAACGAAGGCAATTATAAAGGCGGCTGTCTCTTCGGCCGAGAGCCCTGTCGCTCCGCTGGTGGTCCGACCGTGCTTTTCTATCGCCGTATCATACCATGCCCGCATTTGATCGACTTCCTGCTTGAAATTGGAGATCAGGTTTTCCACCGGCGTGTCCGGGTTCGGCGGCAAAGCAAAATTTACCGGGCAAGCCACGGGTTTCTGGTCTGTTTCGGCCACCGGCGCTTCTTCGGTATAGTCTACTAATATAGGCCCGGCGTCGGCCTCCAGGAGTTTAAGCGTATTTCTAAGAACCCGCTTTTGGAAGTCGGCATCGTTGGGCGCTCCCAAAGGTCGCCCCAATTCGAACGGTACCCAAAGGGTTCGCGGGGGCTTTATCACTTCGGTATGCTCCCGAATAAGGCTGATATGTGTGGTGGCAATGCCTTCGTCCTCAATGTAATGCGACAGCCCGCCCACGGCGCGCGTGCAAAGCGGTCAGACCGGCACTAGCAGTACTGAGTTTACCGAGTCGTGTTTCATGATCCCCGCAAGGGCGCGGGCAGTCCCTTCCATCTGTGCAGGATCGGTTGCACCCATAAAGGAATAGTGGAAATCGGCCAGTGAACCGATTAATCTTTCTTTTACCAATTCCCGCAGGCGATCCAAGGGGAAAATGACGTTCATGTCTTGCTGAAAGCCGGTGCGGTCAAAATTGGTTGAAATATGGCTCATCACCAGATCATTGGCCGTCACATCAGCCGGAATGATCCGATAGTTGGATGTCCCCATTTCAAAAGGCTGATCCCCACGCCGGTGAATTCCGGCAGTTGAGATAAGGGCCACCCGTCGTTGGGATAATAATGATCCTTTTACAAAGGGAGTTTGTGTAAATTTAGGACAGGGAATAGAGAGTAAATGCTTCCTCTCGTCTTCGGGCATATGTTCAAGTCGTGCCATTTGAGATCTCCTTGCTAAGTATGATTTCTATTTTATAGTATAATGTTTTTATTTGACATCTTTAATTTGACATTGTAAAGATTATTCTTGCAATTACTTCAGTTATTTACTATGGATGTATTCATGAAATCAACCCCGGAGAAAGAACCGTAAACCCAGGAGGAAATCTTATGCCACCCCGCAGAGGGTTCTCGCCCGTATCGGGGGGCGTTTTGTGTCCTTCGTGAAAAGCTACCGTCATCATTTTCAATCCTACCGTCACAATGTGACTGATAAAGCCCGGCAGTATGCCAGCGGCCTGATGCAGGCGGGTTCGCGCAAAAACATGGACCGGATGGCCGAAGTCGTTCCGGATTCCAAGTCGCGCAATCTTCAGCAGTTTTTGACTCACAGCAAGTGGAGCGCCCATGATGTCATCGGTCAGGTGGCCTGTGATGCGAATGAACTTTTGGGCGATGAGGAGCAAGCAG